>CAZAGL010000081.1:0-8785 GCA_964484435.1 uncultured Caulobacteraceae bacterium | reverse complement strand
AAAAGCGTTACCCATGTGTCCGGTACAAAACGTCACCTATGTCTCGGGCCGCTCAGAAGATTACACTCCCAGAATGGCGTGGCGGGCCACATTGCCCCACTGCCCGCCTTCCCGGCCGCTCATTTCGGGCAGCGCGCCACAAGGTGCCGCTCCTCGATCCGGCAGGCCGCGACATAATCGGCCGCGCAGGACCAGCCGGCACCGGTTTGGCGGCAATCCAGGCGCGGGGTTTTCGCCTCGGCCGTGACGAGGCGCTGGATTTCGGGATCGGCGACGGCGCAGATCCGGCGCGCATCCTCGCGCAAGCGGGCCTGCGCCTCGGCGCGGGCGAGCGCCTCGGAAGCGGCGGGCGTTGCGGATGTGCGCAGATACATGGCCGTTTCGTGCGCTTCTGGCGTCCAGTTCTCATCGCGCACGCTGATTTTTTCCGTAAACCCCGCCGCGCAGCAGGCGCGCGCCAGGCCCCGCACGGGCAGGCCGCAGCCGGTTTCGCGCACCAAAGGCGTTGACCAGGCAAAAGCGAGCGCAGCGACCATGAAGGCCGTCGCCCCCCCGCCAAACACGAAGCGCCGCAGCGCGCGCGCCGCCGGGCCGCGCGGCTTGGGGGCGGGGCTGCCCGCCAATCTCGCACTGACGAGATCAACGAGATCGCGAAAGAACGGATCCTTCGCATTGCCGTTCCAGTGCGACAGATCCACCGCCTGCATTTCGCCAAAGCCCAGCGGCGGGCGCAATCCGCGCTCGAGGATCACGGGCACGAGCCGGCCTTTCGCGCGCGCCGCCTCATCGCGCACGAAGCCGCCCTCGGGGCCCATGCTGGCATGCGTCCAGCAGACGATCACCAGTTTCGCCGCATCGAGCGCGCGCTCGATATTGGCGCGCCAATCCTCCCCGCCTGGCAGGCCGCGATCCCACCAGACAGCCAGCCCCGCGCCCTCCAGCGCAGCCACCAGCCGGCTCACGCGCGCCTCATCCTCGCGCTTGTAAGAGAGGAAGATGGCGCTCATGGCTGGGCCGCCACCAGCGCTTCGATCAGGCGGCGCGCCTTCGCCGCGTTGACCTGATCGCCCACCTGCTCAAAGCCTGCCAGGGCGTCCCGGAACGCGGCCAAGGCCAAAGGCCATTGCGTTTGATCGCCGTTCAAGGCAGCGGCGCGATAGGCCAGTGCAAGATTGAATTGCGTCCCCGCCCATTGGGCGGAGGCCGCGGCGCGGGTAAACACCTCCAAAGCGGCGCGGTAAGCGGCAATGGCCTCGCGCAGGGCCGCCTCATCGCCGCGAGCACCGAGCACTTGCAGCGCAATGCCCAGATTGTTCTGCGTCCTTGCCCAATCGGCTGGGGCCACGGCGCGCGTGCGCACCTCCAAGGCAGCGCGGAAGGCGGCGATCGCGTCGCGCAGGGCCGCCTCATCGCCGCGGGCGCCGAGCACTTGCAGCGCAATGCCCAGATTGTTCTGCGTCCTTGCCCAATCGGCGGGGGCCGCGGCGCGGGTGCGCACCTCCAAGGCAGCGCGGAAGGCGGCGATCGCCTCGCGCAGGGCCGCCTCATCCCCGCGCTCGCCGAGCACTTGCAGCGCAATGCCCAGATTGTTCTGCGTCGTCGCCCAAAAGGCGGGGGCCGCGGCGCGCGTAAACACCTCCAAAGCGGCGCGGAAGGCGGCGATCGCCTCGCGCAGGGCCCCATCATCCCCGCGTGCGCCGAGCACTTTCAGCGCATTGCCCAGATTGTTCTGCGTCGCCGCCCAATCGGCGGGGGCCGCGGCGCGGGTGCGCACCTCCAAGGCGGCGCGGAAAGCGGCGATCGCCTCGCGCTGGGCCGCCTCATCCCCGCGTGCGCCGAGCACCTGGAGCGCATTGCCCAGATTGTTCTGCGTCGCCGCCCAATCGGCGGGGGCCGAGGCGCGGGGCGCGAGCGGCAAAACCAGGCCGCGATAAACCCGCACCGCTTCGTGCAGGGGCGCGGGCTCGCCAAACCGTTCCCCGCGATTAAATACGGCATCGGCTTGCCAGAGGCGATATTGCCAGCGGGCTTTGATCGCGCTTTCGGGGGCGGTCTCGGCCGCTTCTGCATAGAGCGCGGCGGCGGCCAGGAAATCGGCGCGCAGATCGGCCACATTGGCCTCGAGGCCGATCACTTCGGCCTCGCGCAATTGCGCGCCCTCGCGCGCGGCGCGGGCCAGGCCGCGGGCCTGGCGCAGGATGGCCTCGGCCTTGTCCAGGTCGCCCGCATCGATGGCGCGGCGCGCGCCGGCGAGCTGGGCGGCGAGGGCGGCATCGGCCCCGGCCTCCAGGCTGCGGATGCGCGCCTGCAATTCCTCGATCCGCGTCGCGCTCTCGTCAATGGCGGAAAGGATCGTCGCCAGATCGGCGGGGCGGCCGTTTTCGGCCAGCACCAGCCCCAGCCGCAGCGTCACTTCCGCCAGCGCCGCGGCCGAAACATTGCGCGCCCGCGTAACCTCGTTGATGCGCATGAGATAGGCCGCGCGATCCGCGTCGAATGTGCGGATCAGCTGCGCTTCGCGATCATCGGCCTGGCGCAATGCGGCCACATAGCGCGCCTGCCACAGATTTTCCGCCGATCGCGCGCTGCCTTGCGCCCCGGTTTGCGCCCCGGTTTGCGGCCATGCCGCGCCCGGAGCCAAGCACGACAAGGCCAGAGCCAGAAACACACCGCGCATCGTGATGCCCCCATCGCCCCCGAATGAGCCATGGTTACTATACGGGGCGGAGATTGTCATCCTGGCGGAAAACGCAAAGTGCGGCTGTGGCCGTAGAAATCTCGGGCACAAAACCGCGACCACATTTTTGCCCGAAATGCGCCAGGGGCGTCTGGTGCTGCGCTTGCAAACGGTCTGGATCCTTGGCTCGGCCCGTTGGGCCGACAAAGGAGGGCGGAAAGGCGCCGGCGTAACGCATTACCGGCCGCAAGCGCGCAAGACCGTGTGCTTTTGCCTCAGCCCATGCGGAAGGCGGCTTCCTCCAAGCTGTATTCGCGCATCTTGCGATAGAGCGTAGAGCGGCCGATGCCCAAGCGGCGGGCCACTTCCGTCATCCGCCCGTGATAGCGTTTCAGCGCCGAGACGATCAGCTCGCGCTCGACCTCGATGAAGGCGCGTACATGGCCATCCTGGTTGAGAAAGCCGGGGCCCGCGCTGGGCGCGGCGATTTGAGCGGCATCATTGGCGGGTGCCATGGCCTGCGGCGCGAGGGGGGTATCGTGCGCGGCCAGCAGCGGCTGCAGCCCGCTGACATGGGGAAAATCCTCGACGCTCAGCTCGCCGCCTTCGCTCAGCACCACGGCGCGGAAGATGGCGTTTTCCAGCTGGCGCACATTGCCCGGCCAATCATACTGGCACAGCATGGCCATGGCCTGCGGCGTGCAGCCGCGCACCGGGCGGTTTTCCTCGGCGGCGAAGCGGGCAATGAAGCGCGCGGCCAGGGCCGGGATGTCTTCGCGGCGATCCCGGAGCGGCGGGGCTTCGATGGGGAAAACATTCAAGCGGTAATAGAGATCCTCGCGAAAGCGCCCCGCTTCCACCAATTTGTGCAAATCCTTGTTGGTGGCCGAGAGCACGCGCACATCCACCTTCACCGGCCGCTTGGCCCCGACGGGATCGATCTCCCCCTCCTGCAAGGCGCGCAGCAGTTTCACCTGCGCATCGAGCGGCAATTCGCCCACTTCATCCAGAAACAGGGTGCCGTGATTGGCTTCTACGAATTTGCCGGGATGATCGGCGAAGGCACCGGTAAACGCCCCCTTGGCATGGCCAAACAGGATGGATTCCACCAGATTTTCCGGCAAGGCTCCGCAATTGACGGCGATGAACGGCTTGGCCGCGCGATCGGATTCCCCCCAAATGGCCCGGGCCAGCAATTCCTTGCCCACCCCGCTTTCGCCGGTGATCAGAACGGGGATGGACGAGGCGGCGGCGCGCTGGCCCAGGCGCGTTACCATGCGCATGGCCGGGCTGGCCGCGATCATGCTGTCAAAGCCGATGCGCCCCGCCGGGCGCTTGGCCAGGCGCACCACTTCGCCCTTGAGGGCCGCCGTTTCCAGGGCGTTATGAACGGTGGTAACCAGGCGCTCGGGACTGGTTGGCTTGACCAGGAAATCATTGGCGCCGGCCTTGGTGGCTTGCACAGCCACATCGACACTGCCCGAAGCGGTCAACACCACCACGGGCAGAGTGGGGCGCGAGCGCCGGGCATCGGCCAGCACTTCCAGGCCTTGTTTGCCGGGCATGACAAGATCGAGCAGCATGAGCTGGATATCGCTGTGCGCGTCCAGCGCGATCAGCGCCGAGGGGCCATCCACAGCCAGGCGCGTCTTAAATCCTTGACGTTCCAGCGCGGCTTGCAACAAGCGACGCTGAGTCGGATCGTCATCGACGATCAGAATCGTATCCACCATTTTCCACCATCGGTTGATCGCGCCGCTAACGGGCACGTTGCCTCATTTCCATACAAGATTGGTCTCAAGGACGCGTTAAGATGGGACAGCCCGCCCGAAAAACCACAGCGATCCCATCGGAATGGGCGATTTTCGGCCTGAACGAGGCGGTTATCGAAAGCTTTCGCCAGGCCGCGCGGGAGCGGGCACCCGGCTTGGCCGCCGCCTATGGGCGGCGCTGGCGCCGGGTCAGCGGGCGGGTCGGGCGCGCCCCTTGGCCCGCCCCCTGGCCGCAGGGCAGCCAATCCCTGATCGGCTGGAAGCGCGCCGGCCCCCTGGCTTTGGCCGCGCTCTCGCGCCTGGATCGGCCCTTGGCGCGGCGGGCGGCGGCGCTCTGGTATCGCGGGCGGGCCCGCCCAATGGCTGGGCTGGCCCCCGGAATTTGGAGCGTTCAGCACCGGCCCTTGGGGGCCAGCCTGCGCCTGGGGTTTGACGCGTCGCTGGCCAGCACCTCGGCTTTGGCCCCCGCCTTGTGGCTGGCCGGGCAGATCACTTCGGGCTGGTTCGGGCCCAGCAACCCGCCCCCAATACGCGCGGCCATCGAGGCGGGCGGGGGCCTGGCGCGGCTGGCGGCCTTGGATCACATGGCGATCAGCCTGCCGCTTGCCGCCCAGTATGTGCAGGCCGATACCGCTTTGACCTATCTGGTGCGGCTGCCGGCCTTGGATGCGGCGCTTTGCCTGTGCCAAGCTGGGCGCGATAAGGCCCATGCCTGGAAGGAGGCGGCCAGCGCCTATGCCCCGGCCCTGGCTTGGGCCGAGGCGCTACCCGCTCCATGGCCTGGCCCCGCCGATCCCCCGATCATGCCGGCCATCGGTTTCGCGGCCGCGACCCATGCCCACGCCGGCCTGGCTGAGGGCAAGATCCCGCAGCAAGGATTTGCGCCCTGGAGCGCGCTGGGCCCCGCGGCCACGCTCAGCAATTTCGCATTGGTTTCCGGCTTGGCCTTGGAATCGGCATCAAGCTGGCGCGGCGTGTATGATATGGCCGAACAGGCTCTGGCGCAGATGGAGCGCGCGCAATGAAGGAAGAAGACGAAGAACGCGATCGCTTGACCACGCGGGCGGCGCGCGTTGCCCAGGTGGGCGGCAATCTTTCGGGGGCGGCCATGGCCTTTGGGCGCGCGCGGCTGTTTGGCGGGGAAGATGCCGATCGGCGCATCGCCGCCGCGTTGCGGGTGGCGCTGGGGCGCACCAAGGGGCCATTGATGAAGGTGGCGCAAATGCTGGCCACCGTCCCCGATTTTCTGCCCCCCGAACTCGCCGAAGAGCTCACCAAATTGCAGGCCCACGCCCCGGCCATGGGCCCGGCCTTCGTGACCCGGCGCATGCGCAGCGAATTGGGGGCCGATTGGCAGAGCCGCTTTGCCGAATTTGACATGCAGGCCGCAGCCGCCGCCTCGCTCGGCCAGGTGCACAAGGCCAAGGCCCATGACGGCCGGGCTCTGGCCTGCAAGCTGCAATATCCCGAAATGGCCAGCGCCGTGGAAAGCGATCTCTCTCAGCTGAATATGCTGCTGGGCTTGGTCAAAGGCCTTGGCCGGCTGGTCGATCCCAGCGAGATCGGCCCCGAAGTGGGTGCGCGCCTGCGCGAGGAATTGGATTATCAGCGCGAGGCCAAGATCGCCGAGCTTTATGGCCGCATGCTGGCCCATCTGGAACATGTGCGCACGCCCATCCCGCTACCGGAATTATCCAGCAAGCGGTTATTGACCATGACCTGGCTGGAAGGGGCCCCGCTTTCGGCCTTTGAAAGCGCCGACCAGGACATCCGCAACCATATCGCCGGCCAGCTTTTCCATGCCTGGTGGGATCCCATGCACCATTACGGGATCATCCATGGCGATCCGCATCTGGGCAATTACAGCTTTGCCGATTCCGGGCGCACGCTGAATTTGCTGGATTTTGGCTGCATCCGGATCTTTCCCCCAGCTTTCGTGGCCGGCGTGCTGAAGCTGCGCGATGGCCTCATGCGCGCGGATCGGGCCGCCACCGAAGAGGCCTATCACGACTGGGGCTTTGGCCGGCTCAAGCCGCAATTGCTGGATGCCATGAATGTCTGGGCGCGCTTTATCTATGGGCCGATCATGGATGATCGGGTGCGCAGCGTCGCCGATGGGGTGAAGCCGGGCGAATACGGCCGGCGTGAAGCCTTGCACGTGAAGCAATTGCTGGCCGAGCACGGCCCCGTGACCGTGCCGCGCGAGTTTGTGTTCATGGATCGGGCGGCGATCGGGCTGGGATCGGCGTTTTTGCGGCTGCGCGCGGAATTGAACTTTTTTCGCCTGTTCGAAGACAGCATCGCCGATTTCGATGTGCCGGCAATCGAAAAGCGCCAGCACCAGGCCTTGCAGGAAGCGGGGCTCTTGCCGGCAGCCTAACGATTTAGGGTTTCGCCTCCGCCTTTGGCATGACGGAAACCCGAAGGCCCCCAACACAATTTGCGTTACGCCGCAGGCGATTTGGCGAAGCGCCTGAGATGATGATCGACATTGCCGAACTGGCTGTCGATCATTGTCAATCGCTTGAACAAATGCGCGACCTTCATCTCATTGGTCACGCCCATGCCGCCATGGGTTTGCACGGCCATCTGCCCGATAAAGCGCCCGGCCTTGCCGATCTGCACCTTGGCCGCGCTGGCGGCCCTGGCCCGCTCCTGCGCGGGGCCATCCAGTTTCAGCGTCGCCATATAGGTGAGCGAGACCGATTGCTCCAGCGCCATGAACATATCAACCATGCGGTGCTGCAGCACCTGGAACGAGGCGATCGGCACGCCGAATTGCTTGCGCTGGCGCGTATATTCCAGCGTTGCGGCATGGGTGGCGCGCATGGCCCCCACCGCCTCGGCGCACAATGCGGCGATGGCGTGATCGACCAGGCCCTCGATCACCGGCAAGGCCCCATCGGCAGGGCCAAGCATATGCTCCGCGCCCAGGGCCACATTCTCAAAATGCACTTCCGCAGCGCGCATGCCATCCTGGGTTGGGTATTCGCGCATGGAGACGCCGCGCGCCGCCTTCGGCACCAGGAACAGGCTGATGCCCCCGCCATCGCGGCTGGCCCCGCCGGTGCGGGCGCTGACAATCAGGGCATCGGCCATCGGCGCGCCATGGACCACGGCCTTGTGCCCGTTCAGCACATGGCCCGCGCCCTCTTTGCGTGCGCTGGTTTCCACAAAGCTGAGCTGGTATCGCCCCTTGGGCTCATAAAGGCCCACGGCCAAGAGCGATTCCCCCGCAGCCAAAGTGGGCAGATGCTCCCCCTGCTGGGCCGGACTGCCCGCCGCGATGAGCGCACCGCCCCCCATCACGATACTGGGGACATAGGGCTCCACCACCAGGCCGGCACCGAACGCCTCCATGACCACCAGCACATCCAGCGGCCCGCCGCCAAGGCCGCCATGCGCCTCGGGCAGAGGCGCGGCCAAAAGGCCCAGCTCGGCGAACTGGGCCCAGATCTCGCGGCTCCAGCCGGCCTTAGAGGCCAGAATCCCGGCGCGATGATCGAAGCTATATTTATCGGCCAAAAAGCGGGTGAGGGAATCGCGCAGCAATTCCTGATCTTCGCTGAAGTTGAAATCCATCGCTTTCTCCCTTTCCCTCTCTTGTAAAGCGCCCTTTGCGCGAGGCAAGCGGAGTTCGCCCCGATCCGATCACGCGAGAATGAGCCGCGAGATCGCGCGCTTCCCCTTGCACCCGCCCCTGTCCATGTTAGGACGGCAAGCGGGCCGGCGCATCGCCTAAGTTGGGCAATGCGGCCCCGCTTGGCCCGCACTGCCCGTTTCCCAGCCACCCTTGTTTACGAAGGCGCGAAGATGCCGAAGATCAAAGTCACCCATTCCATCGCGGACCTCGATGGCGATGAAATGACCCGGATCATCTGGAGCCAGATCAAGGACAGGCTGATCCATCCCTATCTCGATCTCCATCTCGAATATTTTGATCTCAGCATCACCCATCGCGATGCCACCGAGGATCGCGTGACCATCGAGGCGGCGCACGCCATCCAGCGCCTCGGCGTCGGCGTCAAATGCGCCACCATCACCCCCGATGAGGCGCGGGTGCAGGAATTCGGCCTCAAGAAAATGTGGAAATCCCCGAACGGGACGATCCGCAACATCCTGGGCGGCGTCATCTTCCGCGAGCCGATCATCTGCCGCAACGTGCCGCGCCTGGTGCCGGGCTGGACGCAGCCCATCATCGTCGGGCGCCACGCTTTCGCCGATCAATACAAGGCCACCGATTTCCGCTTTCCCGGCAAGGGCAAGCTCTCCATCAAGTTCGTGGGCGATGACGGCAAGGTAATCGAGCACGAAGTGTTCGATGCCCCGTCGACCG
>CAZAGL010000080.1:0-8803 GCA_964484435.1 uncultured Caulobacteraceae bacterium | reverse complement strand
CCCGTTTTTGATCGGCACCATGATTGAGCTGCCGCGCGCGGCCCTCCTGGCCGATGAAATTGCCCGCGAGGCGCAGTTTTTCTCGTTTGGAACCAATGATCTCACCCAAACCACGTTGGGCATTTCGCGCGATGATGCCGGACGCTTTTTGGGGGCCTATGTCGAAAAGGGCATCTTGGAGCGCGATCCCTTCGTCTCCCTGGATTTGCCGGGCGTCGGGGCGCTGATCCGTTTGGCCGCCGAGCGCGGCCGCCAGGTGCGCCCCGAGGTCAAGCTCGGCATATGCGGGGAGCATGGCGGCGATCCGGCCAGCATTCGCTTTTGCGAGGAAATGCGGCTGGATTATGTGTCCTGCTCCCCCTTTCGGGTGCCGATCGCCCGCTTGGCGGCGGCACAGGCCGCCTTGTTGGCCAATAAACGTTAATGTTATAAAATTGTTAAAGTTAACGGCGTATCTGGCCTTTTGTTAATAAAATATCAATGTTCTTCGCGACGGCGCGATGCTAACCTGAGCGCATGGGGGCGTGAGCGTGCGGCTCAATCCTTGAAATGCTGCGTTTTGTCCTTTGCAAAACAAGAAGATGCAAAGCGGCTTGTTAATCGCAAAGTAAGGAAATTGGGATGTTCTGGCGAAATCTTCCTAGTCTGATCAAGACGTTTCGGGCCGAACTCATGGCGGAACTAGAACGTAGCCCCCAATTGGTGCGCCAAGGTGCTACCGCTGCGGCCTGCCTTGTGGCGGCCTCGGCCTCATTGCCCTTGATCGCCGAACGCGCCGCCGAGCAACGCGCCGATGCAGTTTGGGGCGCACGCGCTTTGGCCTTCCAACAGGATTTGCTTCAGGCCAAGCTGGCGGGCGGGGCTTTGGCCCCCGAGGCGCGCCTGCGCTTTCAGGCCAAGGTGACCCGGGCCGGTTACAGCGCCAGCGCCCAGGCTGATTTGCCAGCGAATTTTGAGGATTTTTCTGCCATCCGCGCCACGCCCACGCTGTCGGGCAATGCCGTGCTGGCCGGCCTCAAGCCGTTCCAGCCCGTGATGCTGCGCCATGCCTCGAACGTGGTCAAAGCGCAGCGTTGCCTGGCCGAGACGATTTATTACGAGGCCCGCGGCGAGAGTTATCGCGGGCAGATGGCCGTGGCTGAAGTGGTGGTGAACAGGGTTCGTTCATCAGCTTATGCCGACGATATCTGCCGGGTGGTCTATCAGGGATCGAATTTGTCCACGGGTTGCCAGTTCACCTTTACGTGTGATGGCTCTTTGCGGCGGGCCCCGCGTGGTCCGGCTTGGGACAGGGCCAAGCTGCTGGCCGCCCAGGTGATGATGGGCTTTGCCCGCCCGATGACGCAGCACGCCACGCATTACCACACCGATGAAATTACGCCCTATTGGTCAGCCAGCCTGATCGAGACGACGCGGATCGGTTCGCACATCTTTTATCGCTTCCCTTCCCGCCAGGAAAAAGCGCAGTTGCAGATCGCCTCGGATGAGGCCGTCCTGGCCGATCATGCCGAGAGTGCGGGCGCAGGCGAGGGGATGATCGCGCCGGTGGCGGCGGATGTTGCCTTGGCCCCGGCCGGGGATTTCGAGCGGAATTCCTGAACAAAAGCCCCAAAGGCTCCGTAAATCAGCCGGGTGCCAGCTTGATCGGCGCGGCCATGCTGGTGCGCTGCTCGATGGCGCTGAAGCAGTCTTCGATGCAATTTGCGGCCAGCATGGCCTCATCGATGGCCGGCGGGGTGAAATTGGCCTCGACCGTGTGGGCGATCAGCGCAAAAAACGGCTGCCAGAAATCATCCTCGGAGAGGAAGATGACGGGCTTGGTGTGAAGATTGAGGCGCCGCCACGAGAGGGTTTCGATGGCTTCTTCCAGCGTGCCGATACCGCCCGGCAGCACGACGAAAGCGTGGCTTTCATCGAACAGGATCTTTTTGCGCTCATGCATGGTTTCCACCAGGATATGGCGCACATCGCGATAGACGATTTCCTGGCGGGCCAGGAAATGGGGCATGACGCCCAGCACGTCGCCGCCGGCTTCGTGCGCGCCGCGGGCAGCCCGGCCCATCAGGCCCACCCCGCCGCCGCCATAAACCAGGCGATAGCCGCGCTGCGCGCAGGCCTGCCCAAAGCGCGTGGCCAAATCGAGATAAGCGGGGGCGGCGCTGTTGGATGAGCCGCAATAAACGCAGATGGAGAGGGTGGTCATGCGTGTGCCTTCGCTGGATGCCTCGTAAGCAAGCTGAAACTGCAAGTGTTTGTGTTTGCGCCGATTCGTGCAGGAAACTCATGGCACAAGAAAGACCGATCATGGCCCGTGGCGAACGAAACCCCAAACCCAAAGCCGAGGCGAACCTCGAAGATGGGGTTGCCATATGGCCGGTCATTGTGCGCCTGGCCAGATTGCTGGCAGGCCTGGATGGGCCTGGCGTGCGGCTGCGCATCTGGGCGGCCTTGGCGCTGACGCTGACGGCCAAGGTGGGCAGCGTGCTTTCGCCGCTTTTGCTGGGCCTCGGCCTCAACCATTTGGCGGCAGGTGGCGGCCAAGCGGCCGCGCCGGCTTTTTTCCTGCTGGCGGCGCTTTGGTCTGGCCTGCGTTTCGCGGCGGCGGCGGGGCCCGAGATCCGCAATGCGGTGTTTGCCCCGGTCAGCGAAGAGGCGCAGCGCCAAGTGGGCCGGGCGGTGTTTGCGCATGTGCATGCGTTGTCGGTGCGCTTCCACCAGACTAAGCGGACCGGCTCGTTGCACCGCACCATCGAGCGCGGTGTGCGCGCTATCGATTTCCTGCTGCGCTTTCTGGCCTTCAATATCGCCCCGACATTGATCGAGCTGGCGCTGGCGGCCGGCGTGCTGGCCTGGCGGTTTGGACCCGGTTTTGCGCTGATCGCCCTCGCCACGGTGCTGGTTTATGGCTGGATCACGTTCGGGGTCACGGAATGGCGGCTGAAATACCGCCGCGAAATGAACGAGCGCGATTCCGAGGCGGCGGGCCGGGCGGTCGATTCGCTGCTTAATTTCGAGACGGTCAAAGCTTTCGCGGCCGAGGCGAGAGAGACGGCGCGCTTTGATCAATCCCTGGTGGCCTATGCGCGCGCGGCCGTGCGCTCCAATTCCAGCCTGGTTTTGCTCAATATCGCCCAGGCTTTGGTCATGAATATCGGCCTGGCCGCCCTCGTGGCGCTGGCTGGTTGGCGGGTTTTGGGCGGGGCTTTGGGGCCGGGCGATATCGCCGCCATCATCTTGATCATGCTCAATCTTTATGCGCCGCTGAACGTGCTGGGCTTTGCCTTCCGCGAGATCAAGCAATCCTCGATCGATATGGAGAAGATGTTCGCGCTGCTGGCCCAATCCCCCGATGTGGCCGATAAACCCGGCGCGCCCGATCTCGTTGCCCCCTTGGGCGAGGTGCGCTTTGAGCAGGTGGGCTTTGCCCATGAAGGGCGCGATCAGGGCCTGGATGGGGTGACCTTCACCATCGCGCCGGGCTCGACGACGGCCCTGGTCGGGCCCAGCGGGGCCGGCAAATCCACGGTGCTGAAATTGCTGTTTCGGTTTTATGACCCCTCGGCTGGGGCCGTGCTGATCGATGGGCAGGATGTGCGCGATGTAAGCCAAACCAGCCTGCGGGCCACGCTGGGCCTCGTTCCGCAGGACGTGGTGCTGTTCAACGACACGCTGCGCTACAACATCGCCTATGGCCATCCGCAGGCCAGCCAGCAGGAGCTGGAAACCGCCGCCGCCAAGGCGCAGCTGCTGGATTTCATCGAAGCCCTGCCCGATGGCTGGGAGACGCGGGTGGGGGAGCGCGGCCTGAAGCTATCGGGCGGGGAAAAGCAGCGCGTCGGCATCGCGCGGGTGGTGCTGAAAGATCCGAAAATCCTGATTCTCGATGAGGCTACGTCCTCGTTGGACAGCCGCACCGAGGCCCAGGTGCAAAGCGCGCTGGATGTCGCGGCGCATGGGCGCACCACCTTGGTGGTGGCCCACCGGCTTTCCACCATCGCCCGGGCCGATCAGATCATCGTGCTGAAAGAGGGGCGGGTGGTGGAGCGTGGCCGCCATGGCGATCTGGTGGCGCTGGGCGGTGTCTATGCCGAATTGTGGCGCAAGCAGGCGCTGGAGCCCGCCATGGTATGAAGGCCGCTCAAAGCGCCCCGAACACCTTTTTCAACAGAGAGGTGCCGCGCTTGAGCGGATCGGTGCGGATCGCGGCTTCTTCCACCGCGACATAATGGAACAGGCCATCGAGGGCCCGCTCCGTGCCGAAACTGGCCAGCGATTCCTGGGGCGATGCCCCTATCACGGCCCGCAGGTTCGGATTGGTGATGGCCTTGTCCAGGGCCTTGATCGCGCCGGTTTCGGCCATCGCCTTGGACAAAGACGGCTTGAAGGCCAGTGCCAAAGGCTGCGCCGTTTTGGCGCGCAAAAGATCGGTGCCGGCGCTGGGCCCGCCGCGCAAAATCCCGGCCACATCCTCGATGGTCATGCCGGCGATGGCCTTTGTGAACAGATCGCGCGCTTGCGGCGCGGCGGTTTCGGCCGCGCGGTTCATTTTGAGCTGCAAATCATCCAAGGGCGCGGAAAGGCCGATGGGCTTCAGGCTGCGCTGCAGCTGGGCCATGGATTTGGGCAAAGGGATGCGGATCATGCCATCGGCCCAATAGCCATCCAGCTTGGCCACGCGCAGCACCGCGGCCTGCGCGCCCTGGCTGAGCGCCTGGCGAAGGCCGGTTATGGCCTCGTTCTGGCTCACCCCCCTGGGCAGGGAGGCGGAAAGGCTTTGCGCGAAGGCCGGCTGCTGGCCGAGCCATAGCGCGCCTGCCCCGATCCAGAACTGCCTGCGCTGCATTGCGGCCTCCTGCCTGATCCAACCTGAAGCCAAGCGCGCCGGCGCGCTTTGGTCAAGCCACATGGCTGGGGCCGCATGGCTGGGGCCGCGCATTGGCGTGGCAAGGGGCAAATTCCTCACGCTGAGCCCAAGCCCTGAGCAGGATGGCGAGATCGCCGCGTTGTTCAACGGGCCGGGTGCGTGAATTTTCTGCTCGATACCCATATCGCGATCTGGGCGGTGGAAGATAATCCCTGCCTGCCACAGGGCGCGCGGGCTTTGCTGATCGATCCCGCGCCGGGCTTCTTCGTCAGTGTCGTTAGCCTGTGGGAGATCGCCATCAAGCATGCAAAACTTGGGATCAAGGTGATGCCCTGGTCGGCGCAGGAGGCGTTCGAAATGTTCCGGGCCAGCGGCTTTGCTATCGTGCCGGTTTCGGTGCCCCATGTGCAGATGCTGGAAGGCCTGCCGCCGCATCACGACGATCCCTTCGATCGGATGCTGGTGGCGACGGCCTTGACCGAACCCTATCGGCTCGTCACGCATGATGCGCGGCTCGCCGCCTATGGGCCGATGGTGGGCGTGGTGTGATCTTTCGGGCGGGGCGGGGATTTCTACATTGCGCAAGTGTCGATTTGATCACGCGTTGGGCTATGTTATACTCGCCCCATGTTCAAATCGAAGACAGTTTTCATTGTTGGGGCTGGTGCCAGTTGCGAGGCGGGCCTTCCCGGCGGCGAAGAGATAAAGAAAAACATAGCGGATCTTTTGGATTTTCGCTTCTCGTACGGAAGAGGGCAGGAAAGCGGAGATCGCCAGATCTATCAGGCTTTGGAAGGGCATGTGGCGCTCCCCAGCGGACAGTACGGAGATACTAATCCGTATATTGATGCGTGCCGGACAATTCGGGGTGTGGTGGAGGCGGCAATTTCCATCGACAATCTGCTCGACGCCCATCAAGGCGATGAGAAAATAGAACTCTGTGGAAAGCTCGCAATAGTTAAAAGCATTCTGGATGCTGAGTCTAGAAGTCAGCTGCGCAGCGAGACTATTGGCAGTGAAAATTTCAAACTTCGAGACTTGCTGGGCACTTGGTATGTCGGCTTTTTACGCATGCTGACCGAGGGTGTTCGAAAGAACGATGCAGAAAATATCTTCGATAACGTGACCATCATCACGTTCAATTATGACCGTTGCATCGAACGATTCCTCCCCCAGGCGCTCGCGGAATACTATGACATACAGTTAGAAAAAGCGGAGAACATTGTCAAGAAATTAAAAATAATTCATCCTTACGGTAAAGTTGGAAACCTGCATTGGCAAAACTATAATGATGCTGTTTCTTTCGGAAGAATAGGCGCGAGTTTGCTGCCAATTAGCAAGCAAATAAGAACATTTGCGGAAGGTTTAAGAAATCCCGATTTGGTGAAAGAAATCCACAACGCGCTTCTCGCGGCGGAAACCCTAGTGTTTCTTGGGTTCGCGTTTCACCCTGCCAACCTTGAGCTGCTTTCTCCTAAAAAAACGAGTAAAGTGAGCCGAGTGTTTGCAACCACGCTTGGCCTTTCTGATGCCGATGAACAAATCGTCTCCAGAAGCGTCACGCAAATGCTGAGGCCGAAGGGTGATGCTTCCGCTGAACCATTGCGTCTGGTGCTGGCCAGAATGCAGTGCACGGAGTTTTTTCGGCAGCATTTCCGGAGTCTGAGCGCTGAAGGATAGAGACGGAGGCTGTCAGGGCGGTCTCAGCATGCCAAACGACTGTCCCATTCCGTGCCATCCGCATTCGTGCATGCATCAGAGCCATTTCGGCGAAATTCGGAGGGGGCTTCTCTGCACTGAGAGGCGGAAAGATCACGTGCTACAAAAACCGGACATATCGCGTGGCGCCGACACACCGCGATCCTGCGCTTGACGGCGCATGCCTTCCTCACTAAGTTGCGCGCCTCGCGTGGGATGTGGGCGGCTTTGCTGCTGCGCACCCGCGATTGGGCGAAATCGGAAACGCTTTCATCGCCCCCGAAGGCCTCGCGGCATGCCGCGAAGCCTCGGCGGTGGGAGGCGTGGCTGTTTCTGTTCACGGGACGCAGTTTCTTTCCGGCTTTGCGCCGGGTCAACCCTTCAAGACCGGATACGGCGCGAACGCATGCCAACGATTAACCAGCTTATTCGCAAACCGCGCAAACCCCTGCCCACACGCAACAAGGTGCCGGCCCTGAAGGCCTGCCCGCAGCGGCGCGGCGTGTGCACGCGCGTTTATACAACCACCCCGAAAAAGCCCAATTCCGCCTTGCGCAAGGTGGCCAAGGTGCGGCTGACGACGGGCATCGAGGCGGTGTGCTATATCCCCGGCGAGGGCCACAATCTTCAGGAGCATTCCGTGGTGCTGATCCGCGGCGGGCGGGTCAAGGATTTGCCGGGCGTGCGCTATCACATTCTGCGCGGCGTGCTCGATACCCAAGGCGTGAAAACGCGCCGCCAGCGCCGTTCGCTTTACGGCGCCAAGCGGCCGAAATAAGGAGAGCGCGAGATGTCCCGTCGTCACCGCGCTGAGCAGCGCGAAGTGCTTCCCGATCCGAAATTCGGCGATCAGGTTCTCACCAAATTCATGAATTATATCATGTATGAGGGGAAAAAATCGGTCGCGGAACAGATCGTTTACGGTGCCTTCGATTCGGTGGAGCGCCGCCTGCGCCGCGAGCCGCTGGAGATTTTCCACGACGCGCTGGCCAATGTGGCGCCGGCCATCGAAGTGCGTTCGCGCCGCGTGGGCGGGGCCACCTACCAGGTGCCCGTCGAAGTGCGCGTGGAGCGCCGCCAGGCCCTGGCCATCCGCTGGATCGTCAGTGCCGCCCGCAATCGCAACGAGAGCACGATGGTGGAGCGGCTGGCCGGCGAGCTGGTCGATGCCTTCAACAATCGCGGCTCGGCCGTCAAAAAGCGCGAAGATACGCACCGCATGGCCGAGGCCAACCGCGCCTTTTCGCATTATCGCTGGTAAGTTTCATGGGTGGGTTCAGCGAGGCAGTCTCGGGCGCGGTCTCGACCGACAGCTTCGCGCGCGAACAAGCGTTTTTTGACGCGCACTACGCGGATCCCGCCTCTCGCACGGCGCAGATGAAGTATTACGCGGCCCTTTCGCCGTGCCGAGATCGCTATTTCGCGCTGGTCCGTCAGGCGGCGTTCGGCAAGCGGCTGTTGGATTATTGCTGTGGGGTGGGGGAGACGGCTTTTGGCGTCGGGCCGATCCAGGCGGAAATCGTCGGCATTGATCTTTCCGCCGAGGCGGTTGAGCGCGCCAATGCACGGGCCCGGCATGAGGGTGCCAATGCTCGTTTTGTTCAAGGCGATGCGCACGCCACAGGCATGGAGGCCGAGAGCTTTGATGTCGTGGCATCGACAGGTGTCATCCATCATCTGGATCCGGCACGGGCTTTCACGGAGATCCATCGCCTCTTGAAGCCTGGCGGGCAGGCCATCTTCGTCGAGGCGCTTGGCCACAATCCGTTGATCAATCTATATCGCCGGGTCACGCCCAAATCGCGCTCGCCGGATGAGCATCCCCTCAAGCGAAGTGATTTTCGTTCCGCTGAAAAGCTCTTTGCTTCTGTGACGTATGAGTTTTATGGGCTAACAGCGCTTGCGGGGGTGTTTTTGCCGCCAAAGCTGCGCGCGCCCGCATTTGGGGCCTTGCAGGCCTGCGACAAAGGTTTATTGAGCGTGCCCGGCCTGCGTTGGCTGGCTTGGGTTGCTCTCGTGCATTTGAAAAAGTGAATCGGGCGTTCGAGCTTGTCTCTTGCGCTGTCTAGTCAGGATTGAGAAGATTTCCATGCCGCGCCAGTACGCCATCGAAGATTACCGCAACTTCGGCATCATGGCCCATATCGATGCCGGCAAGACCACGACGACAGAGCGTGTGCTCTATTACACCGGCAAGAGCCACAAGATCGGCGAAGTCCATGACGGCGCGGCCACCATGGA
>CAZAGL010000079.1:0-8918 GCA_964484435.1 uncultured Caulobacteraceae bacterium | reverse complement strand
ATATCCAGCCCAGCCGCGTCCAGGCCCGGCTGGGCGCGGCCTGTTTCGATGCCGGCACGCCGATCACGGCGCATACCATGCGCGCCGCCGAGGCTGCCGCCTCTATCGGCCTGGCCACCGGCGCGGCATTGGCAGATGGCGCGCGCCTGGCTTTTGGCTTGTGCCGCCCGCCCGGCCATCATGCCGGGCGTGATTACATGGGCGGGTATTGCTATCTCAACAATGCTGCCTTGGCCGCGGAGCGCCTGCTGGCGGATGGCCGCAAGCGCGTGGCCGTGCTCGATGTCGATTACCATCACGGCAATGGCACGCAGGACATCTTCTATGCGCGCGGGGATGTGTTTTTCGCCTCCTTGCACGCGGATCCGCAAACGGATTTCCCCTATTTTTGGGGCCGGGCCGATGAGACGGGAACGGGCGCGGGCGCCGGGGTCAATCTCAATTTGCCCTTGCCCCGGAGGACAGATTGGGCCGCCTATGCCCCGGCCTTGCAGACGGCCCTGGCCGCCATCGCGCGCTTTGGGGCGCAGGCCATGGTCATTTCCTTCGGGGCCGATACCTTCGAGGCCGATCCCATCTCGCATTTCCGGCTGAAAACCGAGGATTATCGCCAAATGGGCGCGGCCATCGCCGCGCTTGGCCTGCCGATGGCCGTGATCATGGAAGGGGGATATTGCATCGAGGCGCTGGGCACCAATGTGCGCCATTTCCTGGAAGGCCTGGCGGGCTGAGCCCTCTCCCTTCGTGCGCTGCCGGGCCATGATCTTGGCCGAAGGGATGCAAAGCGGCGGGGATTTCGTTATCATGTTGCATCGACGGGAGAAGGATCATGTTCGCGGGCTGGATTGCTGAAAAATTGTTCTTGCCGCTTTGGGCTGTCCCGCTTTTGTTGGTGCTGCTGATCGCGCTGCGCTACATGGTGTTTGCGGGGGGCGCGCTGGCGCTGATCACCCTGTTTCAAAAGCCTTTGGCCCCGCGGCGCATCCAGCCGCTGCCCTTCACGGCCAATCAGCTTTGGCGCGAGGCGGGCTGGTCTTTTTCCTCCATGTGCATATTCGGCATGGTGTTTGTCGGGGTGTTTTGGGCCAATCGGCAATTTGGCCTGTTTCAAATCTATACCGATATCGGCCGCTTCGGCTGGCTGTGGTTTGGCATGAGCATCCCCATCGCCGTGATCATCCACGATTTTTACTTTTACTGGACGCACCGCTTCATGCATTTGCCGGGGGTGTTTGAGCGCGTCCACAAGGTGCATCACCTTTCCACCAATCCCTCGCCGCTTTCGGCCTTCGCCTTTCACCCGATCGAGGCGGTGATCGAGGCGGGCGCGGTGGTCCTGATCGTGCTGCTGATCCCGATCCATCCGATCGCTTTGGCCATCACCATGCTCTATTCCATCTCGACCAATGTCATGGGGCATATGGGCTATGAGCTGCTGCCGCGCGGCATGGCTGCCAATCCCTGGCTCAATTGGATCAATACGGCCACCAGCCATAACCAGCACCACCGCACCTATACCAGCAATTATGGCCTCTATAGCCTGGTTTGGGATCGCCTGTTCGGCACGCTGCATCCGCGCTATGCGGATTTGTATGCCAAGGTCACCGCCGCGCCCAAGGCCGGGGATGCGGCGCAGATCCCGGCAAAATAGAGCCCCTTCCCGCGCAGCCGCCAAGCACTTCCTCTTGACGCCGGCCCCACTTCGGTGTGGGTCGGCGCTTGGCGTTCGCTCCGGTGGAGCTTCGCGAACAACAGACAGAAGCGGGCGGAATCTTTCGTGGCCGACCCCTTCGGGAGGAAAACCAACTTGCCTGCCGCCACTCGCCGCAATTCCAAGCCCTTGTCCTTGCGCATCCCGGCCCCGCGCTTTCGCCCCGGCGATGCGCCGGATTTTTCGGGCCTGAAGCTGTCCGCGCCGGGGGCCGCGCCGCGGCCGGACCCGGAATGTGCCGCCAGCGCCACCCATCAACTGGCTTTTGATCTCATCCGGGTGCTGGATGAGCATGGGCAGGCCATCGGCCCCTGGGATCCGCGTTTGGATGTGGAGGTGCTCAAGCGCGGGCTGAAAGCCATGCAGCTGACCAGGGCCTATGACGATCGCATGTTCCGGGCCCAGCGCCAGGGCAAAACCAGCTTTTACATGAAATGCACGGGCGAAGAGGCCGTGGCCGTGGCGCAAACCTTGGCGCTGCACCGCGACGACATGACCTTCCCCACCTATCGCCAGCAAGGGATTTTGATCGCGCGCGATTACCCGCTTCACGACATGATGAACCAGGTCTATTCCAATTCCAAGGATCCCATGCTGGGGCGGCAATTGCCGGTCATGTACGCGACGCGCGAATATGGCTTTTTCTCCATATCCGGCAATCTGGCCACCCAATTCAGCCAGGCCGTGGGCTGGGCCATGGCCAGCGCCTATAAGGGCGATGATCGCATTTGCGCGGCCTGGATCGGCGATGGCTCGACCGCGGAGGGGGATTTCCATCACGCCTTGACCTTCGCCAGCGTGTACCGCGCCCCGGTTCTGCTGAATATCGTCAATAACCAATGGGCGATATCGAGCTTTGCGGGCATTGCGGCCGGCGATGGCGAAACCTTCGCGGCCCGGGCCATCGGCTATGGGCTGGCCTCGTTGCGCGTTGATGGCAATGATTTCCTGGCGGTTTATGCCGCCACTCAATGGGCCGCGCAGCGCGCGCGGGCCAATCTGGGCGCGACGGTCATCGAATTTTATACCTACCGGGCCGAAGGCCATTCCACCAGCGATGATCCCAGCAAATACCGCCCCAAGGAAGAGGCGCAGGCCTGGCCGCTCGGTGATCCGATCGCCCGCTTGGCCCAGCATCTCATCGCCCTCAAGGCCTGGAGCCTGGCCGAGCAGGCGGCTCTCGAAAAATCCTGCGATGCCCAGGTGCGGGCCGCGCAAAAACAGGCCGAGGCCAATGGCGTCTTGGGTTCTGGCCAGCGGCCCAGCCCGGCCAGCATGTTCGAAGGCGTTTACAAGGAGCAGCCCTGGCATATCCTGCGCCAGCGCCAGGAATCGGGGGTTTAGGCATGCCATCGATGACAATGATCCAAGCCCTCAATTCGGCGCTGGATGTGATGATGGCGCGTGATCCCGATGTGCTGACATTCGGCGAGGATGTCGGCTATTTCGGCGGGGTGTTCCGCGTCACCGAGGGCCTGCAGCAGCGCTATGGGGCCAGCCGCTGTTTCGATGCCCCGATCGCCGAGGCCGGCCTGGTGGCGGCGGCCATCGGCATGGGGGCCTATGGCCTGCGCCCGGTGGTCGAAATCCAGTTCGCCGATTACATCTATCCCGCTTTCGATCAGATCGTCTCCGAGGCGGCGCGGCTGCGCTATCGCTCGGCCGGGGAATTCACTTCGCCCATCACCATTCGCACGCCCTATGGCGGCGGGATTTATGGGGGCCAAACCCATAGCCAGAGCCCGGAGGCGCTGTTCGCGCATGTCGCTGGGCTCAAGGTAGTGATCCCGTCTTCGCCCCATGATGCCAAGGGCCTGCTGATCGCCTCGATCGAGGAGGATGATCCCGTCATCTTCCTGGAACCCAAGCGTATTTACAACGGCCCCTTCGACGGCCATCATGATCGCCCGATCGAGCCTTGGTCCCGCCATCCGGCGGGGGAAACGCCAGAAGGCTATTACCGCATCCCCCTGGGCCAGGCCGCGATCGTGCGTGCCGGAGCGGCCGTGACGGTTCTGGCCTATGGCACCATGGTGCATGTGGCGTTGGCGGCGGCGCTCGAAAGCGGAATCGATGCCGAAATCGTCGATCTGCGCACCATTTGGCCCGTGGATATCGAGGCGATCACCGCCTCGGTGAGAAAAACCGGGCGCTGCGTCATCGTGCACGAAGCAACGCGCACTAGCGGCTTCGGCGCGGAGCTTGCCGCCTTGGTCCAGGAGCATTGTTTCTATCATCTCGAAGCACCGATCCAGCGGGTGACGGGCTGGGATACGCCCTATCCGCATGTGTTCGAGTGGGAATATTTTCCGGGCCCGGCCCGGGTGGCCGCGGCACTGCGGCGCGTGCTGGAGGGCTGAGGGATGGCGCGTTTTTCGTTCAAACTGCCCGATGTCGGCGAGGGCATCGCCGAAGCCGAATTGATCACCTGGAAAGTGGAAATCGGCCAAGCCGTGGAAGAGGATGATCCCGTCTGCGAGGTGATGACCGATAAGGCCAGCGTGGAAATCACCGCCCCGGTCAGCGGTGTGATCATCGAGCGCAACGGAGAGCCGGGTTCGATGGCGGCCATCGGCTCCGTTTTGGTGGTGTTCGAAACCGAAGGGGCGGATGCGCGCGCAGATGCGCCCGTGGCCAAACCCGCCCCCGCTTCGCCGCCGGCGGCCCCATCGCCCGTCAAACCGGTGCCGCCCGCCTTTGCCCCACCTTCAGCCACCATGGCGCCAGCCGGGCCGGCACTGCCCCGCACGGCCGGGGAACGCCCGCTGGCCTCTCCGGCCGTGCGCGCCAAGGCGGAAGAATTGGGCATCAAGCTGCAATTTATCCCGGGCACCGGGCCGGCCGGGCGCATCAGCCATGAGGATCTGGCCCGCTATGTCGCCAGCGGGGATGGCCCTGCGGCGGGCTTTGCCGCGCCGCCGCGCGCGCCTGGCCAACGTCGCGAGGGCCAGGAGGCCATCAAGATCATCGGGCTGCGCCGCAAGATCGCGGAAAAAATGGCGCTGTCCAAGCGCTCCATCCCGCATTTCGCCTATGTCGAGGAAATCGACGTCACCGAGCTCGAAGCCCTGCGCGTGCATCTCAATCAGCGCTTTGGCAAAACGCGCCCGAAGCTGACCATCCTGCCCTTTCTGATCCAGGGCCTGGCCAGGCTGCTGCCCGATTATCCGCAGATCAACGCCACCTATGATGATGATGCGGGCATCCTCACCCGCCACCAGGCCTTCCATTGCGGGATCGCCGCGCAGACGCCCAATGGGTTGATGGTGCCGGTGCTGCGCCATGCCGAAGCCATGGATGTCTGGACCGCCGCGGCCGAAATCGCCCGGCTGGCCGAGGCGGCGCGCAGCGGCAAGGCCAGCCGCGAGGAGCTTTCCGGCTCCACCTTGACGCTGACCAGTCTGGGGCCGCTGGGCGGGGTCGTCACCACGCCGGTGATCAACCATCCCGAAGTGGCCATTATCGGCCCCAACAAAATCATCGATCGCCCCATCGTGCTGCATGGCCAGATCTGCGTGCGCAAGATGATGAATCTGTCCTCCTCCTTCGATCACCGCGTCGTGGATGGCTATGATGCGGCGGAATTCATCCAGCGCTTCAAGGCCATGCTGGAGCGCCCGGCCTTGCTGTTCATGGATATCGGCGCATGAGGGAGACGATCGAAACGGATGTGCTGGTGCTGGGCGGCGGGCCGGGCGGTTATGTATGCGCCATCCGCGCCGGGCAGCTCGGCCTCTCCACCCTGCTGATCGAGGCCAAGGCCCTTGGCGGCACCTGCCTGAACATTGGCTGCATCCCTTCCAAGGCCTTGATCCATGCCGCACAGGAATATGCCGGGGCCAAGGCCAAGGTCGGCAATTCCGGCCATCTCGGCATCCGCTTCAAGACCGCGCCGGATCTGGATTTTCGCCAGACCCTGGCCTGGAAGGATGGGATCGTCACGCGCTTGACCGGGGGCGTGGGGGCGCTTTTGAAGCGCGCCAAGGTGCGGGTGCTCAACGGCTGGGCCGTGTTTGAAGATGCCAAGACCTGCGTGGTGCAAACCGCCGAGGGCATTGTGCGGGTGCGGGCCCGCAATGTGGTGCTGGCCAGCGGCTCCGTGCCGGCGGAATTGCCCCATTTGCCGTTTGGCGGCGCGGTGTTTTCTTCAACCGGGGCGCTGGAATTGCCGGCCTTGCCCAAGCGCCTGGCGGTGATCGGGGCCGGCTATATCGGGCTGGAATTGGGCATTGCCTTTCGCAAGCTGGGCTGCGAATTGACGATCATCGAAGCGCAGGATCGCATCCTGCCGCTCTATGACGCGGCCTTGACCGGCCCCGTGCTGAAAAACCTGAAAAAGCTGGGCATCCATGTGCATCTGGAGACCAAGGCCATCGGCCATGCCCACGCGGTTTTGCAGGTGCAGGCCAAAGATGGCGCGATGCTGGACATCCCCGCCGATGGCGTCCTCGTCACGGTGGGGCGCCGGCCATGCACGCAGGGCTGGGGCCTGGAGCGCATGGGCGTGGATCTGGCCGGGCCGTTCGTGAAAATCGATGGCCAATGCCGCACCAGCATGGCCGGCGTCTATGCCATCGGCGATCTGGTCGGTGAGCCGATGCTGGCGCACAAGGCCTCCGCGCAAGGCGAGATGGTGGCCGAAATCCTGGCCGGAAAGCGGCGCA
This sequence comes from uncultured Caulobacteraceae bacterium, assembly GCA_964484435.1. Lineage (GTDB taxonomy): Bacteria > Pseudomonadota > Alphaproteobacteria > Caulobacterales > Aquidulcibacteraceae. Next base: position 2,543 of record CAZAGL010000079.1, on the reverse strand, counting down.
GCTTCGCGCCAATCGCCATCCCGGCCATTTGCTTCACCGATCCCGAAATCGTCAGCGTGGGCCTTGGCCCCGATGAGGCCAAGGCCTTGGGCAAGGACATCAAAACCGCCGTGTTTCCGCTTTCGGCCAATGGCCGCGCCATGAGCCTGGAGGCTGATCGCGATGAGGGCTTTGTGCGCGTGGTCGCGCTCAGTTCCGATCACCGCCTTGTAGGCGTGCAGGCCGTGGGCAAGGATGTCGCGGAGCTTTCCGCCGCCTTCGCTTTGGCGCTGGAAATGGGGGCGCGCCTCGAAGACATCGCCGGGATCATCTTCGCCCATCCCACGCTGTCAGAGAGCTTTCATGAAGCCAGCCTGCGCAATTTGGGCCATGCTTTGCATATTTAAGGCTATTCCTTCTGGAATTCGGCTTCGATGATGAGCTCGACCTCGTCGTCGACGGCACCGGCCCAATTGGTCACACCCCAATCGGAGCGCTTGATCAGGCCGCGGGCGGCAAAACCCAGCCGGGGCTTGCCGTTGAACGGATTGGCTTTGCCCCCATAATAGGTGACGGCCAAATTCGCCGGCTTGGTCACGCCATTGAGGGTCAAATCCCCCGCCACATCGCCGCTGGTGGGGGAGGTGAGCGTAATCGCGCGCGCAACGAAGGTGATTTGCGGATTTTTTTCCGCTCCGAAGGCGGCGTTGGCGATTTCCGCGTTGAAATCCTTCTTGCCGCCCAGCGCCTGATGCCCCGTATCGACCGAGGCGGCCGCGATCGTCACCGCGATCTTGGAGTTTTGCGGGGCCCGCGCATCGAGATCGAGTTCTGCGGCGATGGTATTGAAGCGGCCGGTATACATCGACAGGCCAAAATGCGAGACGCGCCAGATGACGCTGGCATGGGCCGGATCGAGGGCATAACGGCCCGCCGGCTGATCAACGGAAATATTGGCGGGCGAGGCCGCAAGGCCAATGGCCGGGGAAGCGGCCCCACTCGGCGGGGCGGCGCTGACGCAGGCCGTGAGCACCGAGATCGAAAGCAGCGTGATAGCGAAACGAGGCATGGATCGTCTCCGGTTCAGAACTGTTCTTGGCCGCGCACGCGATGCGCATCGGGAAAATCGCGATACAGCGAAAAGGAAAGATTGGTGGCCCAGCGATTGACATGGAAATGCAGCGTTTCGATCGGTTCATCACGCCGGCTGGCCATGGTGAAGGCCGCATCGAGCTGGGCCAGCGTTTCGGTTTCGATGATCAGCAAAAAATCGCTGAGCACATGGCCAAAGCCCAGCTTGCGCCGCACCAGGCGCCAATTGGCGATCGCCCCGGCCGCCACCATCGGCTGGAGATAGGCGTGCAAATGCTCGGTGAATTCGACATCCCCGATGCCGGGCTTGAGATCGAAGGAAACGAGATAGAGGTTCATGATCGGGCCATTCTGGATGGACCTTGCGTCAGCCGCGCGCCATGATCAATGCTTTGCCGCATCCCCCGCGAGACATCATGCCTGAAGCCATCATCCGCCCGCGTCGCAGTGTGCTGTACATGCCCGGGGCCAATGCCAAGGCGCTGGAAAAGGCCAAGAGCCTGGCCGCCGATTGCCTGATTTTTGATCTTGAGGATGCCGTCGCGCCGGAGGCCAAGATGGTGGCCCGCGAGGCGGTGGCCAAAACCGTCCAGGCGGGCGGCTATGGCGCGCGCGAGATCATCGTGCGCATCAATGGGCTGGGCACGCCTTGGGCGCACGAGGATCTGGCCGCCGTGCTGGCGGCCGGCCCCGATGGCGTGCTGTTTCCCAAGATCGACGGGGCCGAGGATGTGCGCGCCGCGCGCGCGGCGATCCTGGCCCATGGCGGCGCAGCCGATCTGCCCTTTTGGGTGATGATCGAAACGCCCAGGGCGCTTTTGGCCTTGCCCGAAATCGCCGAGGCCGGCCAGGCCTTTGGCCTTTCGGGCTTCGTGGCCGGCACCAATGATCTGGCCAAGGATTTGCGCGTGGCCGCCACGCCAGATCGCGCGGCCTTGCAAACGGCCTTGTCCTTGATGGTGATCGCGGCGCGCGCCTTTGGCCTGGCGGTGCTCGATGGGGTGTATAACGCCATCGAGGAGAAAGAGGGCTTTTGGACGCAATGCCGGCAGGGCCAGCAGCTTGGCTTCGATGGCAAAACCTTGATCCACCCTTCCCAGATCGAAACGGCCAATGCGGTGTTTTCCCCCGCGCCGGAAGAAATCGCCTGGGCCCACAAGGTGATCGCCGCCTTTGCCGCGCCCGAACATGCCGGCCGCGGCGTGATCAAGATCGACGGCAAGATGGCCGAATTGCTGCATTTGCAGGAGGCCAAGCGCGTGGCCGCCTTGGCGGCGCGCATCGCTCACATGGAGCATGCCAAGAGCGATTAGCGAATTGGCGAACGCCTGCCATTTGCTCGAAATGCCTGGAATGCAAGCCCGCCTTTGGCATGATGGAGGGAGTGGTGCCGCCCCCGCCCCCACCTCGCTGTTTTCGCTTGGCCTCAAGCCAGGCCAGCTTTTCGAAGCGCTCGAGGCCGTCTTGGCAGG
>CAZAGL010000078.1:0-9038 GCA_964484435.1 uncultured Caulobacteraceae bacterium | reverse complement strand
GACCCCCTGGCGCAGGAGCCCGGCGTGCGGTTGACGATGCTCGGCCCCGGCCGCGCGATCCCGGGCGACGCGGATCTGGTGATTCTGCCGGGCACGAAATCGACGCGGGGCGATCTGGCCTTTCTGCGCGCGCAGGGCTGGGACGTGGACCTCGCCGCCCATGTCCGGCGCGGCGGGCATGTCCTGGGCTTTTGCGGCGGCTATCAGATGCTGGGGCGCGAGGTGGCGGACCCGGAGGGCATCGAAGGTCCGGCGGGGGCCGATCCGGGGCTCGGCCTGCTCGATGTGTCGACGATCATGACACCGAAGAAGCGGCTGACCGAAGTCGCTGCGATCCACCTGGCAAGCGGCGTGGGCTTCCATGGCTACGAGATCCATATCGGCGAGACCGGCGGCCCCGACCGCGCTCGGCCCTTCGCCCATGTGGACGCTGCCCCCGAAGGCGCGGTCAGCGCAGACGGGCACATCGTGGGAAGCTACCTGCACGGCATGTTCCGTGACGACGGGTTTCGTGCGGCGTTCTTGGCAAACCTCGGCGTGGCATCCTCCGATACCGGCTACGATGCCGGAGTGGAGGAGACGCTCGACGCACTCGCTGCGCATCTCGAGGCGCATCTGGATGTGGACGGGCTACTCGCCGCCGCGCGATAGGGCTGCCGCGAGCCGCGCCCACACGGCCTCGTGCCCCGGCAGGCCGAGTCGCAGCCAGCCCGCGCTGTAGGGGAAGACCCGTGACCAGATCGCAGCACGCGCCAGTCGCGCCTGCGCGGCGACGGCATCGCCCGTCTCGTAGGTTCTGAAAAGCAGCGTGCCGCCTACCAAGCGCCAGCCCGCCCCATCGGCCAGGGCATCGAGGCGGCTTGCGTCGCGTGTCAGCCGCGCAATGGTCTTTGCCTGCCAGGCGCTGTCTGCCAATGCAACCTTCCCCGCCGCGATGGCCGGCCCGCTGACAGCCCAAGGGCCAGCGAGGGACCGGAGTGAAGTGGTGGTTTCCGGCCCGCCGAGCGCAAAGCCAAGGCGCAAGCCGGCAAGGCCGTAGAACTTGCCGAAGGACCGCAGGATGAGGACGCGCTCGCCGAGCGCCGCCAGGCGGGGTGCGAGCGACTGTTTGGGATGCGGATCGGCGAAGCTTTCATCGACGACCAGTAGCCCGACCCGATCCGCCAGGGCGGCGAGGGCCTCGGGCGTCCAGCGCCGGCCGTCCGGGTTGTTGGGATTGACGACGACGGCGAGGTCGGCCCCTGCCATGGACTCCGGCTCGGCCACCTCGCTGACCCGCCAGCCCTGGGCGGCGAGCGCCGCAGCATGTTCGTTGTAGCTCGGGGCCAGCACAGACGCGCAACCGGGGAGCCTGAGCCGCGGCACGAGCTGGATCGCCGCCTGTGCGCCCGACAGGGCCACGACATCCGCCGTCGTGCCGTAGGCTTTGGCCGCGGCCGCCTCCAGTGTCGCGACGTCCTCCGCCGTGGGCAAGGCGGTCAGCGCATGCCAGGGCAGGTCCGGCATCGGGTAGGCGACCGGGTTGATGCCGGTCGACAGATCGATCCAGTCAGACCCACCATAAACCGCCCGTGCCCGGTCAAGATCGCCGCCGTGGTCGCGCATCCTCAAAACCCACCCCATGCGAAGGCCAGCAGTATCGCACCGCACAGGACCATGGCCCTGAGATAGAGCGCAAGCGCGCGGCCCATGTCGTCCGCACCTGGATCGGGGGCGCCATCGTTCACCCAGGGCTCTTCGGCCACACGGTCGCCGTAGATCCGGGGCCCGGACAGTCGAATCCCGAGCGCGCCGGCCATCGCGGCCTCGGGCCAGCCCGCATTCGGCGAGCTATGGTGGCGCGCGTCGCGCAGCATGACGCCAAGCGCCGCATTCGGTCGCCGAGACACCAGACCGAACAACAGACCGGTGAGCCGCGCGGGGATCAGGTTCGCAACGTCGTCGAGCCGGGCCGCGACCTTGCCGAAATCCTCGTAGCGGTCATTGCGATGCCCGATCATCGAGTCGAGCGTGTTGATGGCCTTGTAGGCAACTAGCCCCGGCAGGCCCAGGACCCCCCCCCAGAAGAGCGGCGCCGTGACCCCGTCCGACGTGTTTTCGGCTAGGCTCTCGATACCGGCGCGCGCGACACCGGCGGCATCGAGCCGGGCCGGATCGCGACCGACGATCATCGCCACGGCAGCCCGCGCGGCGTCCAGATCGCCTGCCGCCAGGGGTTGGGCCACGGCGGCCACATGGGTGTAGAGCGACCGCGCGGCGATCAGCGGCCAGGCGAGGATCGCAGCGAGGATCAGGCCGATGGCTCCATGTGGCAGGGCAGACTGGATCGCGACCGCGGGGACCGTCGCTGCGGCAAGCACGACCACGACGCATACCGTTCCCATGAGACGCCGTTGCAAGACGTCGCCCCGATTGAGCCGCGCCTCAAGTCCCGCGATCAGAGCACCGATCCAGGTCACGGGATGGCCAATCCGGGCATAGACCCGATCGGGCCAGCCGAGGGCAGCGTCGATGGCAAGGGCCAGGACCATGACAGCAGCCATGCTCATGCCCGACCCCCGGTGCGGAAGCGCAGCACATGGGTTAAGCCCGCCTCCGTCAACGTCGTCTCGGCTTCGGCCGGGGCCTCGCCCGGCGCGAAGATCAGCGCCCGAGCCGACCCGGTATGCGCCCGCGCGTGACCCGAGGCGCCCAGCCTTCGGGCGATAGCTGGCGTCGGATCGTCCTGTGGACCGCGCAAGGCCGTCGTCCGCTCCGCTGAAAGGGAGGCCAGCCGCGCGGCCTCTGCAAGCTGCGGCCCCTCCGCCCATGCCGCAACGAGGTCATCCATGTGGGGAAAGGCGAGGTCCTGTGGATCGGTGCGGCACGGCGGCCCCCAGAACCCGCCGACGATCTCGGCTTCGGGCGGCAGCGGCACCTCTCGCAGGGGCCGCGCATCGCGAGGCGCCCAAAGCACGCCATCGGGACGCGCCAGCATCAAGGGATCGGTGGCCCCCTCGACGGCGAGGCAGGCCTCGGCGATCCGGTCTTCCGCCGCTCCCGCTGCCCGGGCCAGCGCCACCAGCGCGGCCGTCGACATGCCCGCGCCGCCACCGGGCAGCAGATCGGCCCGAAGTCGCACATGTCCTCGCTCCACAAGCCCGAGAGCCGACAGGAAGCGCCGGCAGCGCGCGTCATCGACCAGGTCCGCGTTCTGCTCGATCGCGAGCGCACCGGACCCGGTCACCTCTGCCTGCACCCCGGCCACCGGACAGGCGAGGGTCACCAGAGCAACCCGTCGGTCCGGACCGACGGTGCCCTGTAACCATTCTCCGAAATGCCCCGCGACGAAGACCATGGCTCAGACCGTGGCATTGACACAGACGACGGAGAAAGCGCCCGGCAAGCAACGCAGCCGTGTCACCGACAGCGGTGCTACCTCGAAAGCGAGTGCGGCAGGCACATCTTCGAGCGCAAGGGCAAGACCCGTCCGCACCGTGCCTGCATGGGCCACGACGGCGACCGGCCCGTCTTCCATCGCAATCGCGGCGAGTTCGACAAGGGCTGGCGTCACGCGTGCGGCCATCGCCGCGAAGCTCTCGCCGTCGGGTGGTGAGACCTGCGCCAGCGCCGCCCGGTCGAGCGGCCCGAGGTCCGGCACCTCCTTCGGCAGAAGGCCTTCATGCGCGCCGAAATCCTGCTCCCAGAGCCGGGCATCTTCAGGCAGCACGCGCGCCGGAAACAGCGCCTCCGCCGTCTGGCGGCACCGCAGCGCCGGGCTTGTCACGACCGATCGCACACACCTCATCGCGGCACCGAGCCGCGAGAGCGCCGCACCATCCGTCAGCCGCGCCGGCACGTCACGCCGCCCCGCCAGCCGTCCACCCGCCTCTGAGGGTGCATGCCGGATCAGGATGAGTTCCGATGGTCCGATGGGTGTCATTGAAGCCTTTCCAAACTCTGCCAAACCTGCTTTTCACGCCGTGATGACAAAGTCGATCCTGATCACCGGCGGGGCCCGGTCCGGCAAGAGCTGTTTCGCCGAGCGCGTCACGCTGTCGCTTGGGCGACCGGCGATTTACATCGCGACCGCCGAAGCACGCGATGCCGAGATGGCAGACCGTATCGCGCGGCACCAGGCGCGACGTGGACCAGAGTGGACGACACGGGCCGAGGCGTTCGCGCTCTGCGACGTCCTGCAGACAAGCGACGGCGGCCCTCCGCGGCTCGTGGATTGCCTGACGCTCTGGCTGACGAACCTGATGCTTGGCGAGCGCGACTGGGAGGCCGAGGTTGCAGCGCTCACCGATCTCGTGCCGCGGCTGACCGCGCCGGTAGTCTTCGTCACGAACGAAGTGGGCGCCGGGATCGTCCCCGAGAACGCGCTCGCGCGCGCCTTCCGGGATGCAGCGGGGCTGACCAACCAGCGGATCGCCGAGGCCTGCGACGAACTCTGGTTGTGCGTCGCGGGCCATCCGATTAAGGTAAAGCCGCAATGACCAACCTGTCCGACCTGTCCTGCCTCGACGATCTTCTTGGTCTCGACCTGCCCGGCCCAGATACGGACGCGATAAAGGCCGCCCGCGCCCGGCAGGCACAGCTGACCAAGCCGCCGGGTTCGCTGGGACGTCTGGAGGACATGGCAGCCTTCATGGCCGGGTGGCGCGGCACCGACCGCCCGCGGATCGACAGGGCGCAGGCGCTGGTCTTCGCCGGAAACCACGGAATCTGCGCCCGGGGCGTGAACCCGTTCCCGCAGGCCGTCACCGCGCTGATGGTCGCGAATTTCGAGGCGGGGGGCGCCGCGATCAACCAGTTGGCGCGGGTTGCCGGGGCCGAGTTGACGGTCGTTCCCCTCGACCTCGACCGGCCCACGGCGGATTTCACGACCGAGCCGGCGATGTCCGAAGCCGAGTGTCTCGACGCCCTGAAGCGCGGCGCGTCGGCCGTCGATCTGGCAGCAGATGTCGTGATCCTGGGGGAGATGGGCATAGGAAATTCGACCGTGTCCGCCGCCCTCGCCCACGCTGTCTGCGGCGGCGCGCCCGAGGATTGGGTCGGGCGCGGCACCGGCAGCGATGCAGACGGGCTGGCGCTGAAAGCGCACGTGGTGGCCGAAGGCGTGGCCCGCCATGCGGGCCTTGCGCCGCTGCACATGCTCGCAGCCCTCGGCGGACGCGAGCAGGCCGCCCTTTGCGGCGCCGTGATCGCGGCGCGGCTCGCGCGCATCCCGGTGCTGCTCGACGGCTACATCTGCACGGCGGCTGTCGCGCCGCTCCACGGCGCGAAACCTTCCTTGCTCGATCACTGCCTCGTCGCCCATCGCAGCGCCGAGCCGGGCCATGCGCGGCTCTGCGCCGCGATGGGCCAGGACCCGGTTCTGGACCTCGGCATGGCGCTTGGCGAGGGCACCGGCGCGGCGCTGGCGCTTGGCGTGCTGCGCGGCGCGCTGGCCTGCCATGGCGGGATGGCCACCTTCGCCGAGGCGGGCATCGGATGACGCCTCTGCGCCGGCGCTTCGACGAGGCACGGCTGGCCTTCATGCTGCTGACGCGCCTGCCTGTCGGCAAGCTGCGCGATCCCGCGCCGAGCCTCGCCGAAGCGCAATGGGCCTATCCGCTCGTAGGGCTGGTTGTCGGCACCGTAACGTGGGCGGTCCTGCACGGCGCTATCGCCATAGGCATTGGACCCTACGCCGCAGCTCTTGCAGCCATCGCTGCAACTATTCTTGTCACTGGGGGTCCGCACCAGGATGGTCTTGCCGATTTCGTCGACGGTATCGGTGGGGGCCGTGATCGGACGCATTGCCTCGAGATCATGCGCGACAGCCGGATCGGCAGCTATGGCGTCGTGGCCCTCATCCTCGCGGTTGGCACAAGCGCGGCGGCCTTGGGCGACATCGCCGGCTATCTGACGCTGGCTACCGCCCTGACGATCGCGGTTTCCTCCCGGCTTGCCATGCTCGCTGTTCTTCTGGCGCTGCCGGCGGCGCGTGGTGACGGGCTTGGCTTTTCCGCGGCTGCTGGCTTGCGCATGGCATGGGTTCCCGGAGCAATGCTTGTCACGGGTTTGACGCTGACGATGGGCTGGTCCGCGCTTGTGGTGATCATCACAGCAGCGGTCGCGACGTGCATCATCGCGGTATTGGCGGTACGCCATATTGGCGGACAGACAGGCGATGTCCTGGGAGCTGTTCAGGCGGTATCTGAGGCGCTCGCCTGGCTCGCCTTGTCAGCGGCCCTCTCGCCGTAGCTCCGTCTCGGTCGCCCTGATTATGTCGTCGCCGCAGACTTTTCGTCGGTCAATGCTCTTTGCGTATTGATACTCTGTTGTGTTCTCTGGGAACTTGGCGTTTCGGCAAAGTTCAGAGGAAGGCTGGTGGCCGCGGGATAGGCAGCATCTGTCGTCTCTTGCCTGTGTCACCTTGGAGCCGCGGGGTCGATGCTGCCATCCTCGTGCAGGACGAGCCGGCCGGCGGCCTTCGCCTGTCTCGGATCGCGCCGCGCGACAGCCCGACATGGGCGGCGTACTGGCGCTCACTCATGCCCTGCATCGCCAGCTCCGATTATCATTCAAAGTCAGGTGCTTATCGAGTTGATAAGCCTCGCGGACAGAGCGAACTTCGATCCCACAAGGACGATGCAACTCACCACGGAGCCACCACGATGACCACGCGCCTGAACCCGATCACCACCCCGCGCCACGAACTCCGCGCCGAGAAGGCGCGCCGGAATAAGGAAGCCGCGCTCGCGGCCTTCATCGGCAAGAAGGCCGAGATCGACGAGATGCTCGCCCGGCTGCAGACGCTGAGCGACGACCACTTCAACGCCCACCCCGACGAGATCAACTGGGGCCATGTCGGCACCCTCGAACACTACGCCAGCCTCCTGAAGCGCATCACCGACAGCGCCTTCGGCGAGGGCGAGCACGCCCGCTGATCTCCGGCGCGGCCGGAACTCCTGCCGCGCGCCCTGCGCGGCTCGGGGTCGTAGAAGGCGCCGCATGACGCGGGCCCGAATACGGAGACGACCCCATGACCAAGCTTTCCGACACCCAAGCCATAATCCTGGGCGCCGCCGCACAGCGCGAGGACCGCATCGCCTTGCCGCTGCCCGACAGCCTGCGCGGCGGCGCCGCCACCAAGGTGGTCGGCGCGATGCTCTCCAAGGGCTTCCTCGAAGAGGTCGACGCCGACCTGCGCAAGGGCGAACCCATGTGGCGCGAGACCGGCGACGGACACGGCGTCACGCTGGTCGCCACCAACGCAGGTCTCGCCGCCATCGGCATCGAGCCCGAGGACGCGAACCCCGCGCCTGCGGGTGCGACGGTCGCGCCAATCGAGGAGCCCGCGCCGGACACCCCCATCGAACCGAAGGCCGCGCCCAAGACGCGCACGCCGCGTGAGGGCACCAAGCAGGCCACCCTGATCGCCATGCTGCGCGCGCCAGAAGGAGCCACCCTCGACGAGATCGTAGCCGCTACTGGGTGGTTGCCGCATACCGCGAGGGGTGCAATGTCCGGCGCACTGAAAAAGAAGCTGGGCCTGACCATTACCTCCGACAAAGTCGACGGAAGGGGGCGCGTCTACGCCATCCGTGACTGACGCTCCGCACCGAAACGGACAGTTGCCGCCGCCCAACGCCGGGCGGCGGTTCTTCATTCTACATTCCGCATCCGGATCGCCTCGAACACGCGACGCAGCAGGTAGCCGCGCGCCAGCGAGACGCCGACAAAGGCGAGGCCGATGGTCAGATGTTCGGTGAGCCCCGTCTCGATCCCGAACCACGGGAACACGATGATCTGCGTGGCGATGGCCAAAACGTAGCCGACGACAACGTTTGCCGCGGCCTCGACCATCGACATGGTCCGGCTCTGCTTCATCGCAGGCTCTCCATGAAGGCCGTCACGAACTCCGCCGCGAGCGGCGGCACGATCGCATTGCCGTAGCCCCGCAGCAGCCCCATGCGACCGGGTATCCCATCAGCCAGCGGGAATGTTCCGGGCTCAACGGGCCGCCAGCGGTCATCGCGGCAGAGGAGCCAGTCCGGATCTCGCCAGACGCCGTCCGTCGCATTGGCCCCGGCAGGGTCGGCGCCATCGACCAGTCCACCAGCTTCACCGTCCTGCGGCTCGCATCGGTGTTGCCGGCCGCATTGTATCGCTTCGTGGCGGGCGAGCCCGCCATCGCCGTCGGCCAACCCGCCAGCCAGACCTGTCGGCCGAGCAGCGCATTGATCGGCACCGACCGGCATTCCGATCCGTCCTTGTGATCCCTCGCCGAGGCCGTCGCCCAACCCGCGAGTGACTGCGTCCAAGGCGACGGCGCCGAAGAACAGGCGCTGGCGGATGTGCGGCGCGCGTTCTCGGGGGAAACGGTCCCCCGGACCGTTTCCTGATCCCTCGAACCCCGCAGCCGGCAGATCGGCCGCCGCGACGGCGTAAGATGCCGCTTCCAGGTCAGCCGCCAGAGCATCGAACCACGCCCAGTCAGCCGCGCCCTCAGTTGCTGTTCCAGCCGCACCGCCAACCGGTCCGAGCACTGCCGCGCTGGCGACCTGCTCGCCGAAGACGAGCTCCGGGCGGCAGGCTGCGACGAGCCGCAGGAAGGCCGGGGCGAGGTGGCGGTCATCGTCCTGTCCCTTGCGCTGCCCGGCCTGGCTGAAGGGCTGGCAGGGCGGCGAGCCGGTCCAAACCGGCAGGCTCTCGGCCACGCCCGCGAGGCGCAGTGCGTAGGGCCAGCCGCCGATTCCGGCGAAGAAATGGCATTGCGCGAAGCCGCGCAGGTCGGCGGGCTCGACGTCGAGGATGGAACGCTCGTCCACATCGCCATCTGGCAGCAGCCCGGCCGCGATCAACTCCCGCAGCCATGCACAGGCCGCGGGGTCGGCATCGTTGTAGTAGACGGCCATCAGGCGGCATCGGCCTTGTCGCCCAGCCGCTCGGCCTTCACCTCGGCGAAGGTCCGACCATCGCCATCGAGGATCGCGTCGCACCCGGTCTCGGTCTGCCAGCGTTCGACTGCGACGTCGATGTAGGCCGGGCTGATCTCCATCGCGAAG
>CAZAGL010000077.1:0-9077 GCA_964484435.1 uncultured Caulobacteraceae bacterium | reverse complement strand
GCGGTCGCCCCTGTATTCGGGGCTTGAGAATTCGCGTGGTCGACGTGCTCAATTTGCTGGAGGCCGGTTTATCCATCGAGCAGATCGTGGCGGAGCTGCCGGATTTGGAGCGTGAAGACGTGCACGCAGCCCTGGATTTTGCGGCGCAGCGCGTGGATCACCCATTCATCGAGGCATGATTTCGGGACCGCAATCCCCGCGCGTTGTCTGGTTGGATAATCACCTCTCTCCTCAACTTGCGGTTTGGATACACGACGTTTTCTCAGTGACCTGTATCCAGGTGCGTGACCTGGGTCTGGCGCGGGAGCCCGATGCAGGCCTTTTTCACAAGGCGCGGGCGGCAGGTGCCGTGTTCATAACCAAGGATATCGACTTCGCCGAGCTGGTGTCGAGATTGGGCGCGCCCCCGGCGGTGATCCTGCTCACTTGTGGTAATACCAGCGAACGGTTTTTGCGCCAACTGTTGGGCGCGCATTTGGGTGCGGCGATGGCTGCGATTGAATTAGGCGCGCCGCTGGTGGAGATCGGTTGAGTTCAGCCCGCAAACGCGCCACAACTGGCCATGGCTTCGCACACGTTGATCGCGCCAGTTTTGCCCGCGCCTGCCAATCCGTCCTTGATCGGGCTTTCTCGCGCCCAGATCGGCGAAAAGCTTATCGAGCTGGGCCTTGGCGCGCCGGCCGCGCGCATGCGCGCCGAACAGATTTTCCGCTGGGCCTATCATTACGGCCATAGCGATTTTTCGGGCATGAGCAATATCGCCAAGGGCCTGCGCGGCGATTTGGCGCAGGCCTTCAGCCTGGCGCGCCCGGAAATCGTGACGCGCCAGGTTTCCAGCGACGGCACCCGCAAATGGCTGATCCGCCTGGGCAGCGGCGCGGAGGTGGAAACGGTTTTCATCCCGGACGTGGCGCGCTCGGGGGGCGCTATGCGTTTCTTCGCAGGTGGGCTGCACCTTGACGTGCAAATTCTGCCATACGGGCTCGCAAAAGCTGGTGCGCAATCTCAGCGCCTCCGTAATCGTCGCCCAGGTTTTGATCGCGCGCGATGATCTGGAAGAATGGCCAAGCCCCCAGCGCCCGATCAATGATGGCGATCGCCGGCTGACCAATCTCGTGTTCATGGGCATGGGCGAGCCGCTGTTCAATCTCGATGAAGTGGCCAAGGCCATCGAGCTGATCGCCGATGGCGATGGCCTGGCCATTTCGCGCCGGCGCATCACCGTCAGCACCGCGGGCGTCGCGCCCTTGATCCCGGAACTCGGCGCGCGCACCGGGGCCATGCTGGCCATCAGCCTGCACGCCACGAACAATGCCCTGCGCGATGTGCTGGTGCCGCTCAACAAGAAATACCCGCTGGAGGTGCTGTTCGCGGCCATCCGCGCCTATCCGGGCCTGGGCAATTCCAAGCGCGTGACTTTCGAATATGTGATGCTGAAGGGCGTCAATGACAGCCTCAGTGAGGCCAAGGCGCTGGTGGCCCTTTTGGCCAAAATCCCGGCCAAGATCAATCTCATTCCGTTCAATCCGTGGCCCGGCGCGCCTTATGAATGCTCGGATTGGGAAGTGATCGAGCGCTTCGCCGCGCATTTGAACAAGGCCGGCTATTCCAGCCCGATCCGCACGCCGCGGGGGCGCGATATCCTGGCGGCCTGCGGCCAATTGCGCAGCGAAAGCGTGAAGCAAAGGGCCAGCGCAATGCAGCACATGGAAGGGGAGGGGGGCTGAACATGCAATTGCAATCACCTGCGTTCATTTACTGCCGCGGGGCGGTGCGCCCAGCCGCCGAGGCCGTGCTGCATGTCCACAGCGAGGCGGTGGTGCGCGGCGTCAATGTCTTTGAAGGGCTCAAAGGCTATTGGCAGGCCGATGGCCGTTTCGGGCTGGTGGCACCGGCGCAGCATTTTGCCCGGCTGCAGCGCTCGGCGCGGCTGCTGCATTTGCCCTTCACCATGGATTACCCGGCCTATGAGGCCGCCTGCCGGGCCCTGCTGGAAGCCCTGCTGGAGCCCAAGCGCGATATGTGGCTGCGCACCACTTTGTATCTGGTGGAAGGGCATTGGGGGGAGGGCGATGTCACCGATCTGGTGATCACCGGCTATCACCAGCCGCGCGGCCTGCCCGAGCCGATCGCGCTGGGTGTCAGCTCCTGGCGGCGAACCGACGATGCCGCCATGCCCTGCCGCATCAAAACCAGCAACAATTATTTCGCCGCGCGCATGGCCAAGATCGAAGGGCGGGCCCGCGGCTTTGGCGAGATGATCCTGCTCAACAGCGCCGGGCGCGTGGCCGAGGGGCTGGGCGCCTGCCTGGCCATTGTCCGCGACGGGACGGTGATCACGCCGCCGGCCAGTGAAGGGGCCCTGGAGGGGATCACCCTCGATCTGTGCGAAATGCTGTGCGGCCAGATGGGCGTGCCCTTCGTGCGCCGCCCGATCGAGCGCAGCGAATTGGGCATTTGCGACGAGGCGGCCTTGATCGGCACCTTGATGGAAATCACGCCGATCAAGGCCATCGATGCGCACGCCCTGGCGCCGGGGCAGATTTTTCCCGAACTCAGCCGGCGCTATCTCGCGGCGGCCAGCGGCGCTTCGCCGCTTGATGCGTTTGGCCTTTCTGTTTTCCAACCGAAAGGCGCATGAATGCCGAGATTATTTGGCTTCGCCTCTTGCATTGTGTGGATGGGCGCTCTCATCGCCTTGATCGCGTTTGGGAATGTGGCCATGGCGATCGAGCAGCCAAGCTATGCCGTTAGCGCCAAATCCGGCGCGATCGAGGTGCGCGATTATGCGCCGCAATTGGCCGCGCAAGTGGAGGTGACGGGCGAGCGCGAGGCCGCGATCAATGCCGGCTTTCGCCTGCTCGCCGATTACATATTCGGCAACAACCAGGAAAACAGCAAAGTGGCGATGACCGCGCCCGTCATCCAGGCCCCCAAGGCCGAGGCCAAGGGCCAAGGCGGCCGATCCATCGCCATGACGGCCCCGGTCGTGCAGGCACCCGCCGGCGAAAATGGCTGGAGCGTGCGCTTCATCATGCCGGCCAAATATACCCTGGAATCCATTCCGAGGCCCAATAATCCGCGCGTGCGCTTGCTTCCCGTTGCCAGCCAGCGCGTGGCCGCGATCCGCTTTTCTGGCCTGGCCAATGAGAAAGTTCTGCAGCGCAAAACCGAAGAATTGCGCGCCTATCTCGCCGCGCAAAAGCTGGTGGCGGCCGGGCCCGCCATGTATGCCTTCTATGATCCGCCCTGGACACTGCCTTTTTTGCGGCGCAACGAAGTGCTGATCGATCTGGCCGGCTGAATCTGGCCCATGCGGCTTTGGGCCGCGAATCGGGTTAGGCAGAGCGCATGCAACATGCCTTCCTCGCTCTTTCTCTGGTGCTTGCGGGCGCGGCCTTGGGCTGGTCCGCGTTTTTCAGCTTTGTGGCCGCGCCCATCGCAATGCGTGATCTGGATAATGGCCGGGCCGATCGCTATCTGCGCAATATCATCGAAAGCGGGCATTTGACCCCGGCCAGCTTCGCCGCTTTGGCGGCAGGTGCGGCCTTTGCGGGCGGCGGGCCGGGCGCGGCCGGCCTGTTGCTGATCGCCGCCTTTCTGTTCGTGGTGGCGCGTTTCGCCATTTCTCCGGGCGCGCGCCGCAAGGCCAATACCCGCATCCTCGCTTCGGGCCTGACGGCCTTGCTGATGCCGGTCACCGCGGCGGGGGCCTTGCTGGCTGCCATCGGGGTGTGAGATCTCCTCGATCTATTCGGCCTTGCGGCGATCAGCGGCTTATAGACCTCGTTCCGCTCGCGCCTGCCGATTGCGATGACCAAAACCAGCACTTCGCGATCCTTGACTTGATAGACAAGGCGATAGCCTGCATTGCGCAGCTTGATCTTGTAGCGTTCCTTGGTGCCATGCAGGCGCGCCGAGGGAATTTTCGGATTCTGCAAGCGCTCAGCGAGCTTGGTCTTGAATTGTTCGCGCGTTAAATTGTCGAGCTTGCGCCATTCTTTCAGGGCCTCATCGAGAAAGGCCAGCTCATAGGCCATCCAGCGTGACCTTGTGGACGGTCTGGCCTTGTCGCGCATCGGCAAGGGCGTTCAGTTCCAAATCCTCAAGCCGATCCAGCATCGCCTCATAGGCTTTGGCGGGCACGCAATAGAAGACGGGCTCGTTGCGATTGAGGATCGCGACGGGAAAGCCTTCGCCGGCAGCGACGGTGCCCATCGGGTTTTTCTTGAGTTCGGAAACGCTGGCGCTGGTTGCCGCCAGGATGTGGTGCGCCATGAGAGGCATCCTCAAAAGGTCTATAAATAGCACGTTTTAGGGGGGTCTTTTCAAGCGCTTGCGAGTTCCAGCAAAAACAGGCCGAACCAGTTTTGCGCATCAAAAAAGCTGGCCTTCGTGCGCCAGCCGGCCCGCGCGGCCAAGGCCGCAAAGGCCTGCGGGGTATATTTATAGCTGTTTTCGGTATGGATGCTTTCGCCGGCGCGGAAGGAAAAGGCCTGCCCGGCGATGTACGCGGTTTGGGCATCGCGCGCCACCAAATGCATTTCGATGCGGCTTTCGGCCGCGTTCCAGCGCGCCTCATGGCGAAAGCGCGCCACATCGAGCCGCGCATCCAATTCTCGGTTCAGCCGCTTGAGCATGTTGAGATTGAAGGCGGCGGTCACGCCTTGGGCATCGTCATAAGCGGGGAGCAAAATCGCCGGGTCCTTGGCCAGATCCACGCCGATCAAAAAGCGGCCGCCCGGGCCCAGCATGGCGCGCCGTCCGCACAGAAAGATTTCGGCCTCGACGGGGTTGAGATTGCCAATCGTCGAGCCCGGAAAAAAGCCGAGGCGCTGGCCGGCGGCCAGCCCCAAGGGCAAGGAGGTCATTACCGAAAAATCCCCCTCGATGGCGCAGACAGGCAGGCCGGGAAAAGCCGCGCGCAGGCGCTGCAAGGCCCCATCCAGCGCCGAGGCGGAGATCTCGATGGCCACATATCCCGCCGGCCGATCCAAGGCGCGCAGCAGCAATTCGGCCTTCTCGCCAGAACCCGCGCCGAATTCCACCACCAGAGAATCGGGGCCGATGGCCGTGCGCAAGCGCGGGCCGATGTCGTGCAACAGGGCCAGCTCGGTGCGGGTGGGATAATATTCCGGCAAAGCGGTAATCGCTTCAAACAGCGCAGAGCCCGCCGCGTCATAAAAATATTTGGCGGGCAGGGTTTTTTGCGCGCCCGCGAGGCCGGCCAAGGCATCCTTCAGGAAATCGCTGGCCTTCGGCTGTTGCCGGGACATGGCATTCATCGGCACGTCTCCGCGAGGCGCAGGCCGGAAAACATCCAGCGTTGGTGGGGGTAATAGAAATTGCGATAGCTGGCCCGCAAATGGCCGCGCGGGCTGGCAAAGCAGCCGCCGCGCAAAACCAATTGGTTGATCATGAATTTCCCGTTGTATTCAGCGGCTGGGCCCGCCTCGGGGCGAAAGCCGGGATAGGGCGCAAAGGCGCTCGATGTCCAGTGCCAGAGGGCTTGGCTGTGCGCCAAATCATTCAAACCGGAAAACCCGGTTTGAGGATCGACGGGCAAGGCGATCTCCATCTCCGCCTCAATGGGCAGGCGCTTGCCCGCCCAGCGGGCGAAGGCATCGGCCTCATAATAGCTGATATGGCGCACAGGGGCGTTTGGATCGCGCGCGACCGCGCCGAACAGCGTCATTTCGCGGCCATCATCGAGCCAATAGGCCGGGGCGCGCCAGCCGGCCGCTTCCCGCTTGGCCCAGCCATCGGAGAGCCACAACAACGGGTTTTCATAGCCGCCATCGGCGATGAACCCGGCCCATTCGATATTGGAAACGGGCTGATCGGCCAAAGCAAAAGCTTCCAGGAAGACGCGGTGGCGCGGCCGCTCGCAATCATAAGAAAAGCCGTCCGCAAAGGCACCGATTTCCAGCAGGCCCCCATCATGGCGCACAAAGCGGGTTTGCGCGCGCGCCGGGGCGGGGATCGTGGTGGGCGCGGGGATTGGCAGATAAGCCGGGCGCAGCGGGTTCAGCGCGAACAAGGCCAGGATATCGGCGAGGAACAATTCCTGATGCTGCTGCTCATGGTGGATGGCCAGCTCGATCAGCGCCAGAGCCTCGCGCGATTCTTCCCGCTCGGTTTCCAGCAAAGCCAGGATGCGCGCATCCACCTCGGCGCGATAGGCCAGGACCTGCGCAAGGCCCGGGCGGGTGAGCAGGCCGCGGCCGTCGCGCCGCTCGCGCGCGCCCAGGCTGACATAATAGGAATTGAACACGGCATCATAGGCCCCGACGGGCGCGGGGCTGAGGCCAAGCGGGCGCAGGATCAGGCGATCGAGAAACCAGCTGGTATGGGCCAGATGCCATTTTCCCGGGCTGCAATCTTCGTGGGCTTGGGCGGTCAGATCCTCGGCGGTGAGCGGGGCGGCCAGCGCCAGCGAAAGCGCGCGGGTGGCCTGCCAGGCTTGGCGCAGGGCCTCCATGGCGCCAGCTTGAGGGGCGGCCTTTGGGAGGGAAGAAGCGTTCATGCAATTCCTGCTTGAGCCAATTCATGGCCCCACCAGTGTGGCGATTTTCGAAATTCGCCCCCGATTGATGGAGGCCGAATTGCGAATCTCGAAAATCAAAAGCCACACTAGAAATATATGATTCTAGTGTCTTTTTTGAACCATAAGTTCGCCAAGAACGCGATCCAATTGTTCGGCGAACTTCTGATTCAGGACACTAGGCCGCTGATCAAAGAAACACAATCGAATCGCGAGCGGCCAGGCGCAGCAGAAGAAGATCCCCCCGCTGCACCAATGTGCCGCTGACGCGCACGCGTTCCCCGATATAAGGCAAGACCAGCGCATTTGCACCGGCCCCGGCGGAATCGGTCAACACCACGGGATGCAGGCGGGGATCGCGCCCAAGGACGAACAAGGCCGGCGGCAGGCCGCTGCGGATGCACAGGCTGGCGCAGGCCTTGTGCGGCTTGCCATGGCCGGGGCGCATGGCCCCATACCAGCATTTGGCATCGAGGATTTCCCCGCTCACGGAAACATCTCGCAGAATCTGATCGGGCGGGATGGCCAGGCGCGGATCCACCGCCCCCTGCAAGGTTTCCATCCAATTGGGGCCATCGGCCAAGGCGATCATGGCGTGATCGCCGCGCTTGAGCAGGCTGCCGCGCAGGCGCGCCGGCTGATTGGCATAGGCCCGCACGCGCGATGCCACCCCGCATTTGCCTTGGCTGGCCAGCAAATAGGTGCGGGGGCGGCCTTCATCATCCAAGGTGCGCAGCATGGGATAGGGATCGAGCGAAGCCACGCCGTTGAAAACGCGCACGTCTTCGCTGTCCCAATGGCCATCGCCCGGGGGCGTGGAAACGCGGCCCAGCGCCGCCGCCGCGCCAATGCCCAAGGCGGTGGCGGTTACGGCCAGGCCCAGGAAATTGCGCCGCGTATTCGGGCCCGGATCGGCCCAGCCGATGAAGAATTCTTCCTTCATGCCGCACCCTCCGGCAGCTGCGCCGGCGCGGTGGCGGTGCCGGGGGGCAGGGGATTGGGATCGACCAAGACATGCCCGCGCGCATCGAGCCGCACCCGATAGGTGGCGACCTTTTCGGTGAAGGGCGGCGGGGATTGCCCATCTTCTGGCCGGTATTGGAAGCCGTGCCAGGGGCAGGTCACGCAGCCATCGATCACGCGGCCCTCCCCCAGCGGGCCGCCCTGATGGCGGCACACATTGCTCAAGGCCGAAATCTTGCCGCCATAGCGGAAAATGGCGATCCGTTCGCCTTGCGGTGGCTGCAGGATGCGGGCGCGATCCTCGGGGATGTCGATGGCCAAGCCGGCATCGATCCAGCCGGCCTCTTCCGCTTCGCCCACTTTGGCCCGCGCGCCCGTCCAGGCCGTCAGCACATGCAGGCCGCAGACCAATGCCGCGCTGGTGCCCAGCATGGCGAGATAAACCGGGTGCGTTTCGCGCTGCAAAGCCCCCAGGGCCACATGCCCGATGAGCAAGGCATAAACGCCATAAACCCCCATATGCAGGGCCTTCCACAGGCCCGGCCCCAGATTGGAATTCCAGAAATCATGGCTGGTGGCGGCCATTACGAACAGCCAGATGAGCGCCGCCGCGCCCAGCGCCTCGAACGGAAAGCCGGCAAGGCGCGTATAGGCGGAATTGGAGGTGAGCAAAGACAGCAGCGGGTTGACCGATCCGCCATAATGATACCAGGCTAGAACCAGGCCGGCATGGGTCAAAGCAATCAAAAAGGTGCTGACGCCCAGATGCCGGCGATTGAACAGAATGGGCAAAAAGGCCCGGTTCAGCCGGGCCAGCGGGCCGATGCACAAAATAATGGTCAAACAGGCCAGGGCGCAATTGCCCGTGGCCCGGATCAGCGCCTGCATGGGCGCATAGCTCTGCCCCGGCGGGGCAAAGGCATAAAGGCAGATGATGAAGGCGCAGAGGAACAGCGCGACAAAGGCTGCGATCCAGCCATCATAGCCGCGCTTGAACCGATACCATTTGACCGCCGAATAGCCATGCCCCATCAGCCGGGCTCCGAAAAGCCGGCCAAGGGCGAATGCGCCGGCCGCGTGCTGATGGCCAGCCACACAAGCGCGAACAGAGCCGGCGGCAAGACCAGCCAGATCAGGCGATGGGCGTGGCGCTGGGAATTCTTCATTGCAAGGGCGGGCCTTTGGAGCGGATCTGGTACCAAGCCAGATAGGGCCAAAGCGCAACAGCACCCGGCATCAGGATCAGGCGCACTTGCACGGGCATGCCTCTGGCCGCCTCATCCAGCCGGCCAGCCCCCCAAGTGACAAAAAACGCGGCGAAGACCAGCCCGATCGCCCCATACATGCCAAAGGCGGTCAAAATGGCTTCTGCGGCGCGCATGGGTTTCTCCTGCCTCGATGTCTAAAGGGATTATGCGCGCGCGCAATGCGCCTAATGCACCGATACAGTTACAGTTTCGCGAGCCAATCGGGCAAAGCCCAGTTTCGGCGCGTGCTGGCGCCGATCAGCGTGTTGGCCAGCAGGCAGGCGATGGTCATCGGGCCCAATCCGCCGGGCACCGGGGTGATC
>CAZAGL010000076.1:0-9102 GCA_964484435.1 uncultured Caulobacteraceae bacterium | reverse complement strand
GGACGAGGGATTCTGGCCCCCCGATCTGGGTGCTGAGCAGCGCCTTCATGCCTGTATCCTTGTCTGGCCGGGTTTCAGCGTGCAGCCTAGCGCCGCGTTACAGGGAAGGAAAGCAGATGTCGAACTGGGCCTTGGCTTTGCACGGCGGCGCGGGGCCGTTGCGCGCCGCAAATTATCAGCGCGAAGAGGCCCATCTGGCCGAGCTGCTGCGCCAAGGCGGCGCGGCTTTGGCCGGCGGGGAAGCGGGCCTGGATGTGGCGGTGCGCCTGGTGGCAGCCCTGGAGGCCTGCGGCCATCACATCGCCGGCAAGGGGGCAGCAGCCAATTCCCAAGGCGAATATGAGCTGGATGCCGCTTTGATGGATGGCAGCAATCGCAAGGCCGGGGCGGTGGCGGGCCTGCGCGGCTTCGTTTCGCCCATCGCGGTGGCACGCGCGGTGATGGAGCACACCCCCCATGTGCTGCTGATCGGCGATGGTGCCGAGGCCTTCGCGGCTGCGCAAGGCTGTGAGCGGGTAAGCGATCCTGCCAGCTATTACCAACCGATCATCACCCGCCCTGTCGCGCCGGGCGAACTGGCGCATGGCACGGTGGGGGCCGTGGTGCGCGACAATGCGGGGCGTCTTGCCGTGGCCACCTCCACCGGGGGATTGCTCAATAAAATGCCCGGCCGGGTAGGCGATACGCCGATCATCGGGGCCGGGCTATGGGCCGATCGGCGCGTGGCGGTGTGCTGCACCGGGCAAGGCGAAATGTTCCTGCGCGCCAATGTGGCCGCCGATGTCAGCGCGCGCATGGCCTATGGTGGGCAAAGCGTGCACGCCGCCGCCGCGGGCGCGCTGGCCGATATGGCCGCTTTGGGCGGGGATGGCGGCTTGATCGCGGTGGACAGCGCCGGTGAGATCGCCATGCCCTTCGTTTCGCAGGGCATGAAGCGCGGCTGCATCACGCAAACTGGCCGCTTTGAGGTCAAGACCGTGCGCTAAGCCGGCGCGCCTCCAGAAAAACCACGGGGGCATCGGCCTGCAGCACGGCGCATGTCAAGGGCCCGCCATAAACCGCGCCGGTATCGATATTGAGCCGCTGGCCGCGCTGATCGGGCTGGAAATCCTGGGTGGGGGTGTGGCCATGGATCACGAACAGGCCGGCCAGCTCGCGCCGTTTGGGCCAGCGGCGCGGATCGAAAAACTTTTCCGAGCGCGTCCAGAGGAGGATGTCCTCGTCGCAGCGCGGCCAGGTAGCCGGATCGATCCCGGCATGGACGCACAGCCAGCCCAAAGCCGGGCTTTCCCAATAATGCGGCAGGCTTTCCATCCAGGCCATGTGGCTCGCATCCAGGCAGGCGCGCCAATTCTGGCCGCGGCCATTGGCCCGTTCATAGGAGGAAAGCGTTTCGGTGCCGCCATTGCGCAGCCAAAAGTTGGTTTCTTCTTCAGCTTCACTGTGGAATGCATCGATCAGCATCTGCTCATGATTGCCGCGCAGACAGACCACATCCAGCAGTGGCGGGGGCGCGTTTTGCAGGCGCATCACCCGCTCCACCACGGCGCGGCTGTCTGGCCCGCGATCGATCAAATCGCCGACATGGACCAGCTCTGCGGGCCCGCCGGCCGCAGCATGATGGGCCAGGATGGAAGCGTGCAGGCTTTCCAGCAGGGCATCTTCGCCGTGCACATCCCCGATCGCATACAGACGCGCTTCAGCCATTGGCGTTCCGCTTGGCCGGGTGCCAGCCGCTATCGCGCCAGGCCTGCCAGCTGAACACGGCCAGACCGGCCCAGATCAGGGCGAAGCTCGCGGCGTAAAGCGGGGTGAAGGGCTCACCCAGGAGCAATCCGACGATAAACTGCATGGTCGGGGCAATGTACTGCATGAAGCCCAGCGTCGCCAGGGTCAGTCGCTTGGCTCCGAATGCAAACAGCACCAAAGGCGTGGCCGTCACCGCCCCGGCACCGGCGATTAGCAGGCGCAGGCGCGTGTCCGCGCCCTCGAAAGCCAAGGGCGCCTGGGCCGCGAAATGCTGAAGCGCGAGCAGCGCGAACGGCGCGAGCAGCAGCGTTTCGACGAATAATCCCAAGGCGGGCGGGGCCGCGGCCTGGCGGCGCACCAAGGTGTAAAAGCCCCAGGAAAAGGCCAAGGTCAGCGTGATCCACGGCAAAGCGCCTACGCCCAGCGCCTGCATGGCCACGCCGGCCCCGGCCAAAGCCACCGCCAAGGCGCGCTGGGGCGAGAGGCGCTCACGCAGCAGCAGGACGCCCAAGGCCACATTGATCAAGGGATTGAGGAAATAGCCCAGGCTGGCCTGCAGCACATGCCCGTGCTGCACGGCCCAGACATAAACCCCCCAATTGGTGGCCACCAGGCACGCGCTGAAGGCCAAAATGGCCAGCAATTTGGGCTTGAACACCAAAGCGAGGCCGGCCTGTTCGCGCATGATCCACACGCCAATGGCCGCCGCCGGCACGGTGAACAGGATGCGCCAGGCCAGCAGCTCGAAAACCGGAACGCCATGGAGCAGGCGCAGATACAGCGGCATCAGCCCCCAAACGAACGCCGCGCCCAAAACGGCCAACAGGCCGGCGCGCACCGAGGCAGGGGTCGGGGCCATGGCAAAAATCCAAAAAGGAAAAAAAAACGATCAGCAGCCTGCTAGCATCTGACCCGGCCAGGGGCCAAGACGCGATGTCAGCGCATTTCGGGCAAAAGCGTGGTTGCAGTTTTGTGTCCGAAAATGGGCAAAATCAATCAATTAATGCATCGTCGGTGAAAACATCGCGCGCAAGGCGCGAGCAGAACGATTGACGTTGCGATTTGTTGATCCGGGCTTGGCATCGCAAGATCGAGGGCACCGAGCCGTTGATCCATAAACCATGGCCCAAAGCCAAATGGCTCCACGAGACGCGCCGCGGCCGGGAAACCAGCGGCGTATTATGATGCAATGTTTTTGATAGCCATCCGGGTGCTTGGTTCAGGGCATTGTTGCAATTTGTGGCACGGTGTACACTGCATAAATCCGAAACGGCCCCGTTTCGGTGCGATCGAAATGGCCCTGTTCCAGTGCCCGCTTGGCATCATCCAAGGTTTCAAACAGGCAGTTTTCATTGACGACGACTTGATTGCACACGCCGTTGCAGGACAAAGGCGAGCATTCTGGCCAATTGCGCTGCGAATGGCAGACAACATCAAAACCCATTCTGTACTTGGCCGGCGGAGCGACCACGGCGACCGGGCCGTCAGGCTGAACGGCCACCCATGAGCGCGTCACCTCATGGTATTCCAAGGCATGAATCTCGTAATAGAACAGCGTGAAGGATCCAAGATCCAGTTTGCTTGTTTTGGCGATCATCGCCATGGCGGCGGGGCTGTCGAACAGCCACAGGCCATTATGCAGCCAATGATCGATATAGTCGGCAAACATGGGCGAAAAGCAGCCGCTGACGGACAGGATTTGACGCACATGCGCGGGTACCTGCAGCCCATGAGGCAGCCGGTTTATGGACTTGAAGAGATAACCCGCCGGCATCATGATCGGCTCAGCCTCGTTTGCAACGTCGTATTATGACCGTCGGCCCGCTTGGAGAGCCAGTCCGCGAACTGGCGCTTGAATGCCAGGCAGGTTGGCGGGTCTTCAAAATGATGTCCATGCCTCCGGCAAACCCGGGGCGGTTCAGCCATTGCGCGGCAATTTCAGGACAGAGCTTGCTCAGGGCGGGGCTGCGCATTATTCCACATCGGCGCGATCGCGCGCGGGCATAGCTCAATGGTAGAGCTCTAGTCTTCCAAACTAGTGACGAGGGTTCGATTCCCTCTGCCCGCTCCATGTGCGCTTTTGTCCAGCCCGGAGACATAGGTAACAGATCGTACCTCAGACAAGGGTGACACCCAAGCCGCGCCGTTTGGACGATCGCATCCGATGCGTGGTAAACGAGTTGGAGTTCGTGTCGGGCCTCGCCGCCTGGTTGGGCCGGCAAGCCGCAGGCAAGGCTGGCAGGCGGGCGGGGGGAGCGTCCCGATCGGGATAGGGCCAACTTCTTCAACAGCCTGTTAATGCAAATTCGCAGAGTCGGAGCGCGGGCAATGGGTATCAATGCTACAATTTTGGAATGGTTTGGCTTTCTTTATGAATGCGGTGCATTGAAAGGCTTAGAATCTGTTCTGGAGCTTGGGCCGCAGGATTTATTTTTCCCGGCCGATGTCTTGCATTCGGAGGTTATGAAACGAATTGGATCAGATGGCGAGGCAGTATTTCGCGGCATATTGAACCACGACGCAACGCACTCAGATCGGCAGGCGCTGTTTTACTCGATGTATGGAATATTCAATTATGCGTCGGTGGATAGTTATGACAATCGCGCCACATATCAGCAAGATTTGAACATCGCAGTCGTGGCCCCTAGCAAATTCGATCTAATTGTCGATTGCGGCACAAATGAGCACGTATTTAATGTGGCCAACGTGTTTGTATATACTCATAACAGTCTAGCCGATGGCGGTGTTGTCTTAAAAGTTCTCCCGACGTTTGGGGACAACACGCATGGATTCTACAACATTCATCCAACTGTCTATTTCGATGTCGCGCGGGTCAATGGGTATGAGATCATCGATTTCCGTTACGTGGACGACATGATTTCGCGGGATTCAAGCCGAGGCGCGGCCAGCTTGTTCGACAGGCGCGAATTGGAGCTCCGCCTTCATTCATTCGCTGGTTGCGCTTCTATCCAAGAGGAAGTCTCAAGAAACTTTCTGCGGATTTTGGAAAAACAGGCGCAGGCGGGGCAGCTCGCAAACGCGCATAACGCGGTGGATTACTGCTTCGTGGCAATGCGCAAGGTGCGCAGTGAACCATTCCGCTACCCCGGGCAGGGTGTCTACTTAACTGAATTTGCTGGCACATCGTGAGTGGCGCGGCAGAGACATTGGCCAAACCATACTGGCCAAACGATCATGCCATTGTTTCTATTTGCCGACGCTGCACGGCGTGAGATGCCACGCGGGTGCCGGTGCGCTCTGGAGCCGCAGGCGGTTTGGCGTCGCGCCAGAACAGGGCAGGCCCGCCGCCCAGACGCCCGCGCTCGGAGTTTCTGGCGGTGAATCTCGACTCCTCGGCCGCGGCGATCTGGCGCGAAGTGTCCTATCAAGAGGCTGAAAATGGGCAAGCGCGGCCAATCGGCGCGCTTGCGCAGCTTGGCTTGGCGAAGGGGGCGGGGTGTGCGACATCGCCCTATGACCAATACGCAAACCGATCGGCCCAGTTATGGCAGCGCGCATGCGGCCAATGTGGGCAATGCCGGGCTCAAGCGCCCGCGCGGGCGTGAAATTCGCCCGCTCGCCAGCCTGCTGCCCTATGTCCTGCGCCGGCGCAGGGATATGGCCTTGGCAGGGGTGTTTCTCATTCTGGCCGCTGCTGCCAATTTGGCTATGCCGGTGGCCTTTCGCGCCGTGATCGATCACGGCTTTGCTGCCGGAGCCGAGGCGGCGGTTGACCGCGCTTTTCTGGGCTTGGCTGGCGTGGCTTTGCTGATGGCTATGTTTTCGGCGGCCCGTTTTTACTTTGTCAGCAAGATCGGGGAGCGCATCGTCGCTGATCTGCGCAGCGATGTGTACACGCATCTGCTTTCGCTCTCGCCCGGCTTTTTCGCGCGCGTCAGCACGGGAGAGGTGTTGTCGCGGCTCACGGTGGATGCCGCCTTGATCGAAAACCTGGTGGGCTCCACCGCGTCCATTGCGTTGCGGGCCATGATCACGTTGATCGGTGCGGGCGTGATGCTGGTGCTGACCAATGCCAAGCTGGCCGGGCTTTTGCTGCTCATCCTCCCGGCCATGATGGTGCCGCTCTTGCTGTTTGGCCGGCGGGTGCGAACGCTTTCCGTCTCTGCGCAGGATCGCATCGCCGATGCCTCATCGACCGCCTCGGAAACCATCGATGCCATCGATACCGTGCAGGCTTTCGGCCGCGAGGGAGATATGCAGCAGCGCTTTCGCACCGCGATGGACCGTGCCTTTCAGGCGGCGCGCCGGCGCATCGGGGCACGGGCCCAGCTCACCGCCGGGGCCATCAGCGTGGTGTTTCTCGGCGTGGCCTTGGTCTTGTGGCTTGGTGCGCGCGCCGTGCTGGCCGGGGAATTAACGGGGGGCTCGCTCGCACAATTCGTGCTGCTCGCCATCCTGGCGGCCAGCAATGGGGCCATGCTCTCAGAAGTGTGGGGCGACGTGCTCAAGGCCTCCGGCGCGACCGAGCGCTTGGCGCAGATCCTGGCCGAAAAGCCAGAGATCGCCGCGCCGGCCCGCCCGATCGCCTTGCCTTCGCCGGGGCGCGGGCATCTGGTCTTTGACGCCGTGCGCTTTGCCTATCCGAATGCGGGGGAGCGCTCCGCGCTGCAGGGCTTTTCGCTTGAGGTGCAGCCGGGCGAGACGATTGCGCTGGTTGGCCCCTCGGGCGCAGGCAAAAGCAGCGTGTTTCGCTTGTTGTTGCGGTTTTACGATCCGCAGCAGGGCGGCCTGCGGCTGGACGGCGTGGAAGCGCGCGATGCCGATCCGCGCCAATGGCGCCAGCGCTTTGCTTATGTTTCCCAAGATGCGCACATTTTCTCCGGATCGGCGGGTGAGAACTTGCGCTTTGGGCGCGGCGAAGCGGATGATGCCGCCCTGGAGGAGGCGGCGCGGCGCGCGCAGGCCTGGGGGTTTCTGGAGCCGCGCGGGGGGCTTCAAGCGGCCTTGGGCGATCGCGGCAAGGCGCTTTCGGGTGGGGAGCGCCAGCGCCTGGCCTTGGCGCGGGCTTTGGTGCGCGATGCGCCCATCCTGCTGCTGGATGAGGCGACCAGCGCCCTCGATGCGCAAAATGAGCAATTGGTGCAGGCCGCGCTGAACGAGGCGCGCAAAGGGCGCACCACCTTGATCATCGCCCATCGGCTGGCCACGGTGCTGGGGGCCGATCGCATTTTGGTGATGGATGGCGGGCGCGTCGTGGAAGAGGGCAATCACGCCGCTTTGCTCGAAAAAGACGGGCTTTATGCGAAATTCGCCGGCATGCAATTCATGGATCAGCCGGCTTGAGCCAGCCTTCACTTTGGCCAATCGAGCAATTCATCGCCGGCTGGGCTATCCAGCGCTTTGCCTGGGGCGATGAGGGCATCGCGCAAGGCTTGCGGCGGCAAGCGGCAAGGTTAAGCCGATTTGCGCGAAGCGCGTTGCGTTCCCTCACTGTTGGATCGGGCCCCTGCCGTTGCGCTCTTCTTCCAGTTCGCGCAAGGCATCCAGCAAGTTATCCAGAGCCCGATCAAAGCGTCGCTCCTTGGAAATCAGCAGCACGGCTTGTTCGACGAAGGCCGCCGCGGCGCGCGCTGCCTCTTGGCTTTCGCAATGGGCGATGTGCCGTGCTGTCATCGGGGAAACTCTTTGGCTTCAAAGCTTCTTCCGGCCTCGATGGCCTCGAAATACGCGGCCAATAAATCCGCCTGGGCCTGCGTCATTTCATCGATCGCCCCGGCATGATCGGGCAGGGCATCGCGGAGCAGCAAAGACGGGCAGCGCCCCTCGACATTGCCCAGATTGGGGCGGTGCTGCTGATAGCCGACCAAGGCGGCCAATTGCGGCGAAAAGTTCCGCGCGATGGATGGCGGATAAACCAGCCACTGGTTTTCATAGGGCTTGAGCCAGCCAAGATTATAGCTGATCACCATGCCGCGCCGCCCGGCCTGGGTTTGATTGGCACCGCCCGCATGCAGGGTGGAGCCCAAGAACAGCAAAGCATCGCCGGGCTCCATTTCGGCGAAAATGGCTTCTTCCAGCGGCATCAGCAATTCGTTTTGGCGCGTGTGGCTGTTTGGCCAAATGATCGTTGCGCCATTGGCCCGGGTGAAGGGCGTGAACGGCCACATGACATTGACGAGATATTCGATTTTGCCGGTTTCGCCGCGCCACATATCTTGATCGCGGTGCGGGGCTTGGGCGCGCTGGCCGGGCAGAATTTCAATCGCCTGGGTCAAATTCAGTTGGATGCGATCGCAAAATGGCCCGAGAATATCTTGGGCGATCGCGAGAATTGCGGGATGGGCGACAAATTTTTCGCAATGGCGCGAGCGCTTGAGCAGGCCGCCAAAGCGCTTGGTGCGCGTGCCATAGAAATTGCCCTCGCAATTTGGTGTCTGGGCAAAGCGCTGATCGAGATCGGTCGCCAAAGCGGCCACATCGCCCGCCGGGGCGGCACCACGGATGATGCAATACCCCTCGGTGCGCAAGCGCTGCGCCCAAAACGCCGTTTCGTGCGCCGTGTCTTCATCGGGTAATTGCGCCAAAGCCTGCATCGACGGGCACTCCTTTCGCGAATAGGTTAAGCGGCGGGCAAAGCGCCGAACCGGTCACGTATGATGGCCAGGGCATCGGCGTTGACATGGATGAGGATGGCCCCGGCAATTTCCCCATCCACTTCGCGCGGCAGGCCCAAGGGCCGGCAATCCCAGCCCACGGAGAGCAACATGGACAGGAATTTCAAATGGCAAACCGCCGTCAACCTGGTGATGCCGTGCTCGATGGCGAGTTCAAACAAGGACAAAAGCAGCCGCCCGCGCACCAAGGGGGCGATGGCGCTGGGCACTTCCGGGGCGGTGCACAGGCGGGTCATTTCCCAGATATCAGGGCCGCAGGGGATTTCCTCATCGCACAGATTTCGAAACACCTCGCTCATCAAATGGGGCCTGTTGGTGGGCAGCAGCCGCACCGAGGCCATATGCGCACCGGTGCGCGGATCGGCGGCGATCAAATAGAGCGCTTCGTCGGTGTCGAACTCATCAATTTCATAAAGGCTATCAACAACCGGGACATTCCAGTGCAGCTTATCGACAAACACCCGTTTGCGATCATGATGCATTGCCTGCAGCAGGCCTCGGTGTCGTTCTCGATTGTCCTGGTTGACCAAAACGACCATCGGTTTTCCCTTTGTGCGTAAGTGGCAAAGGGGTAATCGCATCGGCCGTTCGCACCAATTCCTCCGATCAGAGGATGGGCCTGATGCGCATTTCAACGCATGCTCAGTGCAGCACATCCTGGAAGCTGATCAGGCAATCGAACAAGGAGCGCACCACCAATTGGGTGCGCGTGCTGACT
>CAZAGL010000075.1:3144-9253 GCA_964484435.1 uncultured Caulobacteraceae bacterium | reverse complement strand
CCGTTTCGCCGTTTTCGCTTGGCTTCGAGCCAAGCCAGCTTTTCGAAGCGCTCGAGGCCGTCTTGGCAGGCCAAAAGCCGGTGGAGCAAGGCGGCCGGGTGCTGGGGTTTGCGCGTTTCAGGCGCCGAAGCCGGCGGCTGGATGGCCCAGCGGCTAAGCTGGGCGCTGAGCCGAAACCGCGCGACATAAGCCGGCCCAAACGGATCGGCCGGCAGCAAAATCCCGCTGATACGGCCCCGCCGCCGCCGCGCCATTGTCATCGGCGGGGGGATGATCGCATTGGCCCGTTGGGTGATGGCCAGGCGCAGCAAGGCCTCCGTCAGCCGCAGTTTCCAGCGCAGTTCGGTCTGCATCGGCTTATCTTCGAGCAGCCGGCGAAAGGCACGCGGGCTGGCGATCTTTGCCCAAATCTGCGCCAGCCAGGCCCGCGCCGCGGCCAAACGGCTCTCGGCTGTCTCCAAAATCTCGGCGAAACGGCGCATCCAGAACATGGGCCCATTATGGAAGCGCTGTTTTGCCGGGCGGATAAGTCTCCCGCCCGGCGCGAAGCGGCCGGTGGAATCCATGTTGACGAGGGATGCCAATGCCCGCGGCTTCGCAACGCCGGGGGCAGGATGGAGATCCTGGCGCGCCCGCCTTTTCTGTGACCGAAGCCTGCGTCGTGAGTCTCAAAGCGTCAGCAAAATTCCCAGGACCGCCCATTCTTGACAGGGGCGTGATTGCCGCGCATAAGCCCCGCTTTCGCGCCAATGGGCTTGTCTCACGGGCTGCGCAATGCTGGTCGATGGGTGTGCCGCCAGGGCAGTCGCTATTCCATCTGGGGAATAGCCGGACCCCGTCATAGAATAGAGAGCAAAACGCGCCATGAGCAAACGCGCGACGACCAAGTATAAATCCGATCGCCGTTTCGGGCAGAATCTTTGGGGCCGCCCCAAAAGCCCGGTGAACAGACGCTCTTATGGGCCCGGCCAGCACGGCCAGCGCCGCAAGGGCAAGCTTTCCGATTTCGGCCAGCAATTGTTGGCCAAGCAAAAGCTGAAGATTTACTATGGCAACATCACGGAAAAGCAGTTCCGCCGCATCTATACGGAAGCCGCGCGCCGCAAGGGCAATACGGCCGAAAACCTGATCGCGCTGCTGGAAAGCCGGCTCGATGCGGTGGTGTACCGGGCCAAATTCGTGCCGACGGTTTGGTCTTCGCGCCAGTTCATCAATCATGGTCACGTCAAGGTGAACGGCAAGCGCGTCAACATCGCTTCGTATTTGGTGCGCGAGGGGGATGTCGTGGAAGTGCGCGAAAAGGCCCGCAATATGGCGCTGGTGCTGGAGGCTTTGCAAAGCCCCGAGCGCGACGTGCCCGATTATATCGAGCTCGATCCCAAGGCCATGACGGCCAAATATCTGCGCGCGCCGAATCTGGCCGAAGTGCCCTATCCCGTGCAGATGGAGCCGAATCTGGTGGTTGAATACTATTCCAGCTAATGCGGGCATGCGCCTGGAATGAAAAACCGGGGGGTGGGCCTGTGCTCTCCCCCCTTTTCAATAGGGGTGTAGCCTAACCGGACGCGCAGGGATAAGGTTTGGCCATCGCCTTTGGCTTGGAGATTACCCATGCGTTCTGCCGTCATCGTTTCTTATGCCCGCACGGGCCTGGCCAAATCCGTCCGTGGCGGCTTCAACATGACGCACGGGGCGGCCATGGCCGGCCATGCCATCCAACATGCCGTGGCCCGGGCCGGGATCGAGCCGGAAGCCGTTGAGGATGTCTTTCTCGGCTGCGGCAATCCCGAAGGCGCGACGGGCCATAATGTGGCGCGCAACGCGGCGATCTGGGCCGGCCTGCCGGTCACCACGGCCGGCGTGACGCTGAACCGTTTCTGCTCTTCCGGCCTCAATGCCATCGCCCTGGCGGCCCATTACATCACCCAAGATGGCGCGCAGGTGGCCGTCGGCGGGGGCGTGGAATCCATCTCCCTGGTGCAGATGGGCGGCCATATGAACACGCATTTCTTCACCGAAGACAAACTGATGCAAACCCGCCCCGATCTGTGGATGAGCATGATCGATACCGCCGATATCGTGGCCGCGCGCTATGGCGTATCGCGCCAATATCAGGATGAATATGCCTTGCTCAGCCAGCAGCGCATCGCCAAGGCGCAGGCCAATGGCCTGTTCAAGGATGAGATCGTGCCCATGCCCACCAAGATGAAGGTGGTCGACAAGGCCACCAAGGCCGAAAGCGTGCACGATGTCGTGGTCGATAAGGATGAGTGCAACCGTCCGGAAACCACGCTGGAGGGCCTCGCCTCTTTGCAGCCGGTGCGCGGGGCCGACAAATTCGTCACCGCCGGCAACGCCTCACAGCTTTCCGACGGGGCGGCCGCATGCGTGCTGATGGAGGAAAAAGAGGCGGAAAAGCGCGGCCTTTCCCCGCTTGGGCGCTTCAAGGGCTTTGCCGTGGCCGGCTGCGCGCCCGACGAAATGGGCATTGGCCCGGTTTTCGCCGTGCCCCGCTTGCTGGAACGGCATGGCCTGAAGGTTTCGGACATCGATATGTGGGAGTTGAACGAAGCCTTTGCCAGCCAATGCCTGTATTCGCGTGATCGGCTGGGCATCGATCCCGATAAATACAATGTCAATGGCGGCTCGATTTCCATCGGCCATCCCTATGGCATGACCGGGGCGCGCCTGACCGGCCATGCCTTGATGGAAGGCAAGCGCCGCGGGGCCAAGCGGGTGGTGGTGACCATGTGCGTGGGCGGCGGCATGGGCGCGGCCGGCCTGTTCGAGGTGCTGTGATGCGCGATCGGCGCGAACTCATGCTGGGGGCGGCGGCGGTTTTGGCCGCTGCCGGCCTTGGCCGAACCCTGCCTGGCGATGCGCGCGCGGCCGAGCGGCCTACCCAGTTCGCCAAACTGGGCCAGCGCATCCCCAAATTCCAGGCTCCGCTTTTGGGCGGCGGCTTTTTGCGCGATGGTGATTTCAAGGGCCGCTGGAGCGTGGTGCTGTTTTGGGGGGCCTGGTGCCCCGATTGCGTGGCCGATGCCCCGCACACGGCCGCCTTGGCCCGGGCCATCGCGCAAGACCCCTCCTTGCGTTTCCTCACCGTGCATGTCGATAACCGCTTTGGGCGCTGGAAGGGCATTAACGAATTCTATGCCGAGCAGGGCTTTTCCCTGCCGACCGCGCTCGATCCCGATCGGGCCGTGTTCAAGGCCTGGGGCGTGAGCTGGACGCCCACCTATTTGGTGGTCGGCCCAGATCGCGTCATTCGCGATTTTCGCACCGATTTCAGCGTGCTGCCGGGGGATCAGGGCATCAAGCAGTATCTGCGCGACATCGCCGCGCTGAAGAAATCGGCGCGCTGAGGCGGGCGATTTTTCGCCGCCTAATTCGCTTGACGCGAGGCGGGTGCGCGGATAGTTTCCGCCCTTCGATTTGGACCGGCCGTAAGCCAAGCGCTTAGACGCGGTCCGCAAGGCTCTGGATTTCCGTTAGGAATTTCGGCCGGGTTGGCGGGGTGATCACCCCGCTTTTCCTATTTGCGGAACGCATCGATCGCATTTGACCCAGGCCGGCACCGCTTTTTGCGGAACACAGGCACCAGGGTCAGAAATGAACCAGCAACATATTCGCATCCGCTTGAAAGCGTTTGATCATCGCACGCTCGATCAATCGACGCGCGAGATCGTCAGCACAGCCAAGCGCACGGGCGCGCAGGTGCGCGGCCCTATTCCGTTGCCGACGCGGATCGAGAAATTCACCGTCAACCGCTCTCCGCATGTCGATAAAAAAAGCCGCGAGCAGTTCGAGATCCGCACGCACAAGCGGGTTCTCGATATCGTGGAGCCGACGCCCCAAACCGTGGAGGCGCTGATGAAGCTGGATCTTTCGGCCGGCGTGGATGTGCAAATTCAGGTGCTGGGCTAAGCCGATGTCGGAAACACTTCATGGTCGTGTTGGCGTGATCGCCAAGAAGCTGGGGATGATGCGGCTGTTCGCCGAAGATGGCGCGCATGTGCCCGTCACCGTGTTGTCGCTGGAGGGGTGCCAGGTCGTGGCCCATCGCACGGCAGAAAAAGATGGTTATGTCGCGGTGCAATTGGGTGCCGGGGCTGTGAAGGCCAAGAATCTCTCCAAGGCGGAGCGCGGCCATTTCGCCAAATCCAACGTGGAGCCGCGGGCCCGCTTGGTGGAATTTCGGGTGGCCCCCGATATGCTGGCCCCGATCGGCGCGGCCATTTCGGCGGATCATTTCGTCAAGGGCCAGAAGGTGGATGTTTCGGGCGTAACGATCGGCAAGGGCTTTGCCGGGGCGATCAAGCGCTGGCATTTCGGCGGCCTGCGCGCCACGCACGGGGTTTCGCTGTCGCACCGCTCGCACGGCTCGACCGGGCAGCGCCAGGATCCGGGCAAGGTGTTCAAAAACAAGAAGATGGCCGGCCATCTGGGCCAAGACCGGGTGACCACGCAAAATCTGGAGATCGTGCGCATCGATGCGGCGCGCGGGCTGCTGTTCGTCAAGGGCGCGGTGCCCGGCTCGGATGATGGCTGGCTGGAAGTGCGCGATGCGCGCAAGATCAAGCGCCCCGAGGGCGCGCCCGTGCCGGGGGCTTTCCTCCCCCGCGCTGAAGCGGCGGCGTGAGGCCATCATGAAACTCTCTGTCAAAACCTTGGATGCCAAAGCGGCCGGGACGATCCATCTCGATGACGCCATTTTCGGGCTCACCGAAATCCGTGCCGATATCCTGCAGCGCATGGTCAAATACCAATTGGCCAAACGCCGGGCCGGCACGCATGCGGCGCAGTCGCGCTCGGATGTCACGACCAGCCATTCCAAGATCTACAAGCAAAAGGGCACGGGCGGGGCGCGGCACGGCTCCAAGAATGCCCCGATTTTCCGCGGCGGCGGTGTGGCCCATCCCCCGCGTCCGCGCGATCACGCCCATGGCTTGCCCAAAAAGGTGCGTGCCATGGCGCTGCGTCATGCCTTGTCCGCCAAAGCGGCGGCCGGGGAAATCGTCATCCTCGATGGCTTGAGCCTGGATGCGCCCAAAACCGCCGATCTGCGCGCGCGCCTGGCCAAGCTGGAATTGACCAACGCCTTGATGATCGCCGGGCCGGTGGTGGATGCCAATCTGGCCAAGGCGGCCCGCAACATTCCCGATATCGATGTGCTGCCCGATGCCGGCCTCAATGTGTATGACATTCTGCGCCGCCGCAAACTCGTGCTGACCAAGGAGGCCGTCGCCGCCATCGGCGCGCGCTTCGCGGCCAAGGCGGCCAAGCCCGCAGGAGAAGTGGCATGATCGCCGCCCGCCATTACGATACGATTATCGCGCCCGTCATCACCGAGAAATCGACCCAATTGGCCGAACAGAACAAGGTGGTGTTCAAGGTGCCGCTCACCGCCAGCAAGGATGACGTGAAAGCCGCCATCGAGGCCTTGTTCAAGGTCAATGTGCTGGCCGTCAACACCCTGCGCACGAAGGGCAAGACCAAGCGCTTTCGCGGTGTGCCGGGCCGGCGTTCGGATGTGAAAAAAGCGATCGTGACCCTGGCGCAGGGCCAATCCATCGATGTGACGACGGGGCTGTAATCATGGCTTTGAAGCAATTTCGCCCCACATCTCCGGGCCGGCGCCAATTGGTGATCGTGGACCGGGCCGATCTTTATAAGGGCAAGCCGGTCAAGGCGCTCACCGAGGGGCTGACCAAATCGGGCGGGCGCAACAATATGGGCCGGGTGACGGCTTTCCGCCATGCCGGCGGCCATAAGCGCACCTATCGCATCATCGATTTCAAGCGCCGCAAATGGGACAGCCCCGCCATCGTCGAGCGGCTGGAATATGATCCCAATCGCACCGCTTTCATCGCGTTGATCCGCTATAAGGATAACGAGCTGGCCTATATCATCGCGCCGCAGCGCTTGAAGGTGGGCGATGAGGTGGTGGCCGGTGAGAAGGTGGATATCAAGCCGGGCAATGCCATGCCGCTGAAATCCATCCCGGTCGGCACCATCGTCCACAATGTGGAATTGAAGCCGCTGAAGGGCGGGCAAATGGCGCGGGCCGCCGGCTCATATGTGCAGGTCGTGGGGCGCGATGCCG
>CAZAGL010000075.1:0-3134 GCA_964484435.1 uncultured Caulobacteraceae bacterium | reverse complement strand
GCAATTGCGCATGACATCCGGCGAAGTGCGCATGGTGCCGGACGGCTGCATGGCCACCATCGGGGCCGTCTCCAACCCGGACAACATGAACGAACACTGGGGCAAAGCCGGGCGTTCACGCTGGCTGGGCCTGCGGCCCTCCGTGCGCGGCGTGGCCATGAACCCCGTCGATCACCCCCATGGTGGCGGCGAGGGCAAAACCTCCGGCGGGCGCCATCCCGTCACCCCCTGGGGCAAGAAGACTCGCGGGCCAAAAACCCG
Organism: uncultured Caulobacteraceae bacterium; assembly: GCA_964484435.1. Taxonomy (GTDB): domain Bacteria; phylum Pseudomonadota; class Alphaproteobacteria; order Caulobacterales; family Aquidulcibacteraceae. The sequence goes on along the minus strand of CAZAGL010000075.1, from coordinate 2,873 downwards.
CAAGACCCAATCTTCTGATCGCCTGATCATCCGCCGCCGCCAAGCCAAGAAGGGCTAGAGACGATGCCGCGTTCCGTCTGGAAAGGCCCGTTCGTGGACGGGTATTTGTTGAAGAAGGCCGAAAAGGCCTTGGCCGCTCCGCGCCGCGAAGCGATCAAGACTTGGTCGCGCCGTTCCACCGTGATGCCGCAATTCATCGGCCTGACCTTTCAGGTGCATAACGGCAAGCAATTCATCCCCGTTCTGGTGTCGGAAGACATGGTCGGCATGAAGCTCGGTGAATTCGCGCCCACCCGCACCTATTCCGGCCACGGGGCCGATAAAAAAGCGCGGCGGAAATAGCCATGTCGAAGCCCAAATCCCCGCCCAAGCAGGCTGAAAATGAAGCGCGCGCCGTGCTGCGCATGGTGCGCATTTCGCCGCAAAAGCTCAATCTGGTGGCCCAATCCATCCGCGGCCTGAGTGCCGAGCGCGCGCTCAATGAGCTGGAATTCTCGCGCAAGCGCATCGCGCAGGATGTGCGCAAATGCCTGCAATCGGCCATCGCCAATGCCGAAAACAACCATGAGCTGGGCATCGACACGCTGATCGTGACGCAGGCCCATGTCGGCAAAAATCTGGTGCTCAAGCGCTCCAACACCCGGGCCCGCGGGCGCGGGGCCCGGATCGAAAAACCGTTTTCTCAATTGACGATCGTGGTGCGCGACATGTCGCGCGAGCCGGTGTTCGCCCAAGAGGAGCCCGCCTGATGGGTCAGAAGGTCAATCCGATCGGGCTGCGGCTCGGTATCAATCGCACCTGGGATAGCCGCTGGTATGCCAATACCGGCGAATACGGGCGCATGCTGCACGAGGATTTGAAGGTCCGCAAATATCTGCGCGACAAGCTGGCGGCCGCGGGCATTTCCCGCATCGTCATCGAGCGGCCGCACAAGAAATGCCGGGTGACGATTTTCACCGCCAAGCCGGGCGTGGTCATCGGCAAAAAGGGCGCGGATATCGAAAAGCTGCGCAAGGAATTGATGACCATGGTCGAGGGGGCGGAAGTCTTCTTGAACCTGGTTGAAGTGCGCAAGCCAGAAACCGACGCGGTTCTGGTGGCCGAAGGCATCGCCCAGCAGCTGGAGCGCCGGGTGGCGTTCCGCCGGGCCATGAAGCGCTCGATGCAATCGGCCCAGCGCCTGGGCGCGCAGGGCATCCGCATCAATGTTTCGGGCCGTTTGGGCGGGGCGGAAATCGCCCGCATGGAATGGTACCGCGAGGGGCGCGTGCCGCTGCATACGCTGCGCGCCGATGTCGATTACGGCACCTGCGAGGCCAATACGGCCTATGGCAAGATCGGCGTGAAGGTGTGGATTTTCAAAGGCGAAATCCTCGAACACGATCCGATGGCACAGGACAAGCGCCTGCAAGAAACCGGCGATCAGCGTGAGCGGCGCGATCGCGATCGCCCCCCCATGCGCGAGGATCGCCCGCGCAATGATCGGGACAATCGTGGGCCACAGCGGCGTGGGCGCGCGCGGCGCGATGCCGATGCGCCAGCGGATGCGGAGGTATAGAATTTCATGCTGCTTCCGAAAAAAACCAAATTCCGCAAGGGCTTCAAAGGCCGTATCAGCGGCCTGGCCAAGGGCGGCACGGCGTTGAATTTCGGCTCCTTTGGGCTGAAAGCCCTGGAGCCGGAGCGCGTCACCGCGCGCCAGATCGAGGCGGCCCGCCGCGCCATCACCCGGCAAATGAAGCGCCAGGGCAAGGTGTGGATCCGGGTGTTCCCCGATGTGCCGGTGTCCAAAAAGCCCACCGAGGTGCGCATGGGCTCGGGCAAGGGGGCACCGGAATTTTGGGCCGCGCGGGTCAAGCCGGGGCGGATCATGTTTGAGGTGGATGGCGTGGCCGAAGACGTGGCGCGCGAATCGCTGCGGCTGGGCGCGGCCAAGCTGCCGATCCGCACCCGCATCGTGACGCGGCTGGAAGGCCAGTGAGGGCGCTGAGATGAAGCTCAAGGAAATCCGTAAAAAGGTCGCTGAATATCGCGGCTCTGACGATGCCAAGCTGCGCGAGGAACTCGTGCGCTTGAAAAAGGAACAGTTCAATCTGCGCTTCCAGCAGGCCACCGGCCAATTGGAAAGCACGGCGCGCATCCGCGATGTGCGCCGCATGATTGCGCGCACGCAGGCGATCCTGCGGGAAAAAGCGCCCAAGGCGGCGGTCTAGGAAGAGGAAGAGGCCATGCCGCGTCGGGTCATGCAGGGCAAAGTTGTCAGCGATAAGGGGGCCAAATCGGTCGTCGTGCAGGTGGAGCGAACCTTCCTCCATCCCGTGCTGAAGAAAACCGTGCGCCGCTCCAAGCGCTTCCAGGCCCATGACGAAGCCAATGCCTTCAAGGAAGGCGATCTGGTCGAAATTCAAGAATGCCCGCCCAAATCCAAGCTGAAGCGGTGGGAAGTTGTTGGCCGTGTAAGCGTTTAGCCACGCTGATTGAGGAATTGAGGATCGCCACATGATCCAAATGCAAAGCAATCTCGAGGTCGCCGATAATTCGGGGGCCAAACGCGTGATGTGCATCAAGGTGCTGGGCGGCTCCAAGCGCCGCTATGCCACCGTGGGCGATATCATCGTGGTCTCGATCAAGGAAGCCATGCCACGCGGCCGGGTGAAGAAGGGCGATGTGCGCAAGGCCGTGATCGTGCGCGTTTCCAAGGATATCAAGCGGCGCGATGGCTCGACCATCCGCTTTGACACCAATGCGGCCGTGCTGGTCAACAATGCCGGCGAGCCGATCGGCACGCGCATTTTTGGCCCCGTGCCGCGCGAATTGCGCCGCTCCCACAAGAGGCTTGCTGCCGGTGCGGATCGCGCGGATGCGCGGCCGCC
>CAZAGL010000074.1:0-9698 GCA_964484435.1 uncultured Caulobacteraceae bacterium | reverse complement strand
TTGACGATGCCCTGGCCAGCCCGCAAATCGCCTCGCATCGCGACCCGCGGGACTTTTTCAGCAGCCTGCTAACGGTGCGGCCCAACTCGGCCCGAGCTTTGCGGCTGACAATTCCGAGACGGCGCATCATGCGCCGTTTTGGGACGTTTCTGGCATGGCGCAAGCCCTCAATGTTTCGCAGGCCGGCTTGGACCTGATCAAGCGCTTCGAAGGCTTTCAAGCCGAGCCGCTGGAATTGCCGGAGGGCTGGTGGCTGTTTGGCTTTAACCATGTGGCCAACGAAAAATATGTCGGCTTACTGAGCCGGGATGCTGCCGAAGATTTGCTGCGCCGGGATTTGCAGGCCATCGAAGCCAAGCTCAACGGCCACGTGCTTTTTGCGCTATGCCAAGAGCAATTCGATGCGCTGGTCTCCTTTGCCTTTTCCATCGGCTGGGAAGAATTCGTGCAAAGCGAGGTGCTACGCGATCTCAATGCCGGGGCGTTGGTGGCCGCGGCGGACGGCATCTTGGCTTGGCGCTATGGGGCCTTCAGCGGCAAAGCGGGGCTGCTCAGCGTGTTGGCGCGCCGCCGGGCCATCGAATCGGCCTGGCTCCTGGATCAAGGCCAGCACGTGCCCGTCGCTTCCGCCCTTGTCTGCCCCCGCCTTGGGGCGCAAGATGAGTTTGGCCCCGCTTCGGATCAAATGGCGGCTCAAACCGAGGAATTGGCGGGCGCGCAAGCTGGCGAAGCGGATGCCATGACGGAGCGTCTGCGCGCCATTTTGGCCGCCGAGCCGGCCAGCGCGCGCAATCTGCTGCCGCCGATGGTGCACGAAGAACTGGAAGAGGAAGAATTTCCGCTCTCCCTCGCGCCGGCTCTCCAGGGTTGGCAAAGGCCCGATTCCTGGCTGGAAACTGCCGCGCGTGATCATGTGGCGCTTGGGGCCTTCACCGTGATGGGAGCCGTGCTGATCGGGGTGGGCCTTGGCCTCATGCCCGGCTCACCCGATTTTTCGCGGACCTTGGCCGGCTTGCTGTTCGCCTTGCCAGGGGCCTTGATCACCGGCGGGGCCTTGTTTTTCCTGTTCCGCGAGGCCTTGATCCAGCGCTGATCTTTTGATCGGGCGTGACAAAGCCCTTGCAAGCGTGTAAGAGCCGCCGCCTTGCCTGGAGGAATGCCTCCAGGCTTCACCGCGTGGGAGGTTTTGGGCGCAGTCCAGCCCGGCCGCACCACGCCCCCTCCGCCGCGCCGAATAGGTGCCGGCATGGAAAGAGGATGACATGGCAAAGAAAGTCATGGGGCAGATCAAGCTCCAAGTGCCCGCGGGGGAGGCCAAGCCCTCCCCGCCCATCGGCCCGGCCTTGGGCCAGCGCGGCCTTAACATCATGGAATTTTGCAAGGCCTTCAACGCGCGCACCCAGGAAATGGAGAAAAGCCAGCCCTGCCCGGTGATCATCACCTATTACCAGGACAAATCCTTTTCCTTCGAGATCAAAACCCCCCCGGCGACCTTTCTGCTGAAAAAGGCCGCGGGGCTGAAGCTGGGCAAGAAGCCGGCTTCGGGCTCCAAGCTGCCGGGGCGCACCCATGTCGGCACCGTGACGATGGCCCAATGCCGCGCCATCGCCGAGGCCAAGATGAAGGATCTCAACGCCCACGATCTCGATTCCGCCACCAAGATTATCATGGGTTCAGCCCGGGCCATGGGCCTGCAGGTCGCGGAGTAGGGATGATGGCCAAATTACCCAAGCGGATCGCCGCCTCGCGCAAGGGCATCGACAGCCGCAAGCTGTATTCCCTCGAAGAAGCCGTGCGCGAGGCCAAGGCCCGCGCCAGCGCCAAGTTCGATGAATCCATCGAGCTCGCCCTCAATCTGGGCGTGGATCCGAAATATCCCGATCAGCAGGTGCGCGGCGTGTGCAATCTGCCCAATGGCACGGGCCGGACCATCCGCGTGGCGGTGTTCGCGCGTGAGCCGAAAGCCACCGAGGCGCGCAATGCCGGTGCCGATGTGGTCGGGGCCGATGATTTGTTCGAGCAGATCAATGGCGGGATGATCAATTTTGATCGGGTCATCGCCTCGCCGGACATGATGCCGCTGGTTGGGCGCCTGGGCAAAATCCTCGGCCCGCGCGGCCTGATGCCCAATCCCAAGGTGGGCACGGTGACGCCCGATGTGGCCAAGGCCGTGAAGGATGCCAAAGGCGGGGCGGTGGAATTCCGTGTGGAAAAGGCTGGTATCGTGCATGCCGGCATCGGCAAGGCCAGCTTCAGCGACGAGGCCTTGCTGCAAAACATCCGGGCCTTCGTGGATGCCGTGGTCAAGGCCCGGCCCAGCGGGGCCAAGGGCGTGTTCCTGCGCAAGGCGGCCATCAGCTCGACGATGGGGCCTGGCCTGCGTGTCGATACCGCAAGCGCCCAAGCCGGCTAAGACACGGCGAAGACTGAAGAAAAAACCGAGAGCATGGCCCTATCCCTGGGGCCATGCTCTTTGGCGTTGACGGCCGGATCAAGCCGCGATCAATGCTCGTTCTTGGCGCGGATGGCTTTGAGCATCATCTCGGCCTCGCCATCGGCGATGCCCAGATGGGTGACCAGGTCCTTCAAGAACACCTTTTCCTGGTTCTTGACCACGCGATCGGCGAAAATGATGTCGCAGCAATGCGCGAAGATGGAGAGGCCGACATCGGGCTTTTCCTGCTTCAGGCTGGAGCAGGCATCGACGATCAGATCCTGGATCTTGTCCTTGGCAAGCCGCGGGCGGGTCTTGGTTTCGATGGCCATGATATCGGCCTTGCCCAGCGCCGAAAGCGTGCGGGTGCGATGCACCAGCGCGATCAATTCTTCGGCCTCTTGGGCGTGCTGCTCATCATCGATCATCGCGGCGGCCGAGAGCAAAGCGTAAAAGGCCTCCTCTTTGGACATGCCGCCCATGATATCGTCGAAAAACTTGTCGATGCTCATGATATTCCCCCGTTCAAAATTGGAATTAATGAAGATTTTTGGCGCGCATGGCCCGCAGCATGCCTTCGGCGGCATCGGCCGGCAAAGACAGCAGCGTGATCAGCCGGGTGAGATAGTCCTTTTCGGATTTCAGCACCACGCGATCGGCGAAGATCAGATCGGCGCAATGGCCAAACACCGCAAGGCGCATCTTGGATGGCAGGCTTTTGGCGGCATGATCGATCAGCGCGCCGATCTTGGCCGGCTCCAGACGCGGGGCGAGGGCGTTGCGCATCGCTTCGAGCTTTTCGGGGCCGAGCTTGGCCAATGTGCGCGAGCGATGGCAGAGCGCCGTCAGTTCTTCGCTTTCTTCCGCCGAGATTTTCCCATCCACGGCGGCGGCGGCGGCCAGCAAGGCGTAAATCGCCTCGGGCGGGCTCAAGCCCGGGCGAAAAATGGAGGTCAGCCCATACCAAAACCCTTGGGGTTTCAGAGATTGGGGGGGCAAGGGGGCGGCGTCGCGGATGGCCTGCCAATCCAATACGGGTTCGGGCTTGGCGCGCCGGGTTTGTGATTGCGTGGCCATTCTTCCCTCCAGGGCCAGCGCGAGCCGGCCGACGGAGGTTTTAGCGGCTTTCCTGGTGGAGGGAAGGGGCCATGGCGGCTTGCCCCTGGATCGTGCTCAACCAAGTCGGGGTGAGCGCCAAGGCGGCCTGCGCCGCATCCTCGAAGGGTTGGATGCTGTGACCGGCCCGGGCCAGCACCACCGCCCCTTGGATCAGGCTTTGCAGGACGGAGGCAAAACGGCGGGCCTCTTCGGGATCAGCCCCCCAATCCCCGGCGGCGCGGGCGATTTCCGCATTCCATATGCGGAAGGTTTCTTGCGCCACTTCGCGCAGGGGGGCTGAGCTTTGCGCCGTTTCCAGCGCGATCAGCGCGACCGCGCAGCCCTTTTGATAATCCGATTCCAGCATGGCTTCGGCCCAGCCATTGAGCACGGCTGTGATATAGGTGCTGGGGGCAGGGCCCGTGGCGCGCAGCGCCTGCAGGCGTTCCAGCACCCGCTCGCGCACGAACAGCACGGTTTCGCGCGCGATTTGTTCCTTCCCGCCGGGAAAGTGAAAATACAAAGAGCCGCGCGGCGTTCCCGAAGTTTGCAACAAATCTGCCACGCCCACGCCCTCATAGCCGCGAGAGCGGAAGAGATGGGCGGCGGCGCGGATCATGCCCTCACGAACGATGTTCTTTTTCATAATTGCGATTTAGCCCTTGTATGACGACCGGTCTACTATTAATATGATGACTGTCATACCGAAAGACCATGAGGAGTTGGTTATGAAAGCTATTACATTTGTGACAATGAACGCCATAGGCTTTGTTTTGGCGGCGGGCGTGGCCGAGGCCAGCCAGGGCGCGGATCAAGCCGCCGCGCTGGGTGGCTGCCGCACGGCCATCGCCCAGCAATTGAGCGTGCCCGCCACCCGCGCCGCCATCGGCATGGATCGCATCCAGTTGCGCCCGCGCCTGGTGAAAGCCGATTTCTCCGTGCCGAAGGCCGATGGCCCCGATGCCAAGGCCAAATGCAGCTTCGATCTGCGTGAAGGCAAGGTCACGGCCTTGTCGATCGCCGCCGATGGCCGCGCTTTTGCCGATGTGGCCGTGACGCAAAGCGCCTCCGCCCAGCCGTGAACGCGGGCTGGGATCCCAGCCTTCTCAAGACGCTCGTAAGAAATCGGGGCCGCTTTCCTCGGCGGCCCTCACCTCTTCTTTTAACTTGACTTCAAAGGAAACAGAAAATGAACAATGCCAATCTTTCGATCCGCTTCCACCGCATCGGCAATGTGCTTTTGCTGGCCATGGCCATTTGCACCCCCGCCATCGTGATGGTGGAAATGCTGCGCGCCGTCATCGTTTAAATCTCGGCTATTTGGTTCCGTAGATGCGATCGCCGGCATCGCCGAGACCAGGCACGATATAGCCATGATCGTTGAGCCGTTCATCGATCGCGGCGCAGTAGATTCGCACATCGGAATGGGCCGCGCAGAAGCGCTTCAGCCCTTCTGGTGCGGCGAGCAGGCAAACCAGGCGCAGATTTTCCGCGCCCCGATCTTTGAGGCGCTGGACCGCGGCCACCGCCGAATTGGCCGTGGCCAACATGGGATCGAGGACGATCGTTAACCGATCGCATAAATCCTCCGGGGCCTTCAGATAATACTCAACCGGCTCCAGCGTGACCGGGTCGCGGTAAAGGCCGATATGGGCCACCCGCGCCGAAGGCACCAGATCGAGCATGCCCTCAAGCAGGCCCATGCCCGCGCGTAGTATCGGCGCGAAGACCAGTTTTTTACCAGCGATCGTCGGCGAATGCATGGTTTGCAGCGGCGTTTCGATTTCGACATTGGCCAATTCCAGATCGCGCGTGGCCTCATAGCCGATCAGCAGGGCGATTTCTCGCAGCAATTGGCGGAAATTCTTGGTGGAGGTGTCCTTCATGCGCATGATGGTCAGCTTATGCTGAACCAGCGGATGATCGATCAGGGCAACATTCGCAGGGATCATGGGGGCGGCAATCACCGCAATTCAAAGGTGATGGTGATGGAAACGCCATAGCCGAGCTCTCCGGGCTCGATCGGCGTGTTGGCCTGGGCATCGCCGAGCAGCCGGGCCGTGGGGGCCGGCACGGGCAAGGCCGCGCCGGGCGTTTCCTCGACCAGCGCGACGCGGGCCACATGCAGGCCCAGCGCGCTGGCGTAAAGCTCGGCGCGTTTGCGGGCCGATGCGATTGCCTCCTGGCGGGCGCTGTCGACGGCGGCGGCGGGGTCTTTGGCGCTGAAACTCACGCCATTGAGCTGATTGGCCCCGCTCGATGTCACCGCATCGATGAGTTTGCCCAAGGTTTTGAGATCCTGCACCGTCACATCCAAGGTGTTTTGCACCAGATAGCCGGTCAGTTTGGGTGAGCCCCCTTCAGGATAGTTGAATTGGGGCAGCAGGCTGAGATTGCTGGTTTGGATATCGCGCGGATCCACCTTGGCCTTTTTCAGCGCTTTGAGGATGGAATTCATGTTTTCGGCGCTTTGCGCCAAAGCCGCGCCCGCTGTTGGCGCGCTGGCCACCACGCCGGCGCTGATATTGGCGCGATCGGGGCGCACACGGGCCTGCGCCTCGGTGGTGAAGCGCAAGATCGTGGGCCCATCGCCGCCGGTATGCGGCCCTTGCGCCATGGCCTGCATGGGAGAAAGCAGCATCATCATCCCAATCGCCAGAAAACGCATCGTGGTTTCTCCCCCATCATGCATGCGCAGGCCGGCCCTGGCGGCGTGGCGCGAACACGGTTAGCCTGCGCTTCCATTAAGCCGGTGTGAAGTGCAGGTCCATGCGTTTTTCCGATGACTTTCTGCGCCAATTGCGCGAGCGAGTCTCCATCGCTGATTATGCGGGGCGCCGCTTAACCTGGGAGCGGCGCAAATCCCAGCCCGCCAAGGGAGAGTTTTGGGCCTGCTGCCCCTTCCACAGCGAAAAAAGCGCGTCCTTTCATGTGCTGGATGCCAAGGGCATGTATTATTGCTTTGGCTGCCAGGAGCGCGGCTCCGTCATCGATCTGGCCATGCGCCTCGATGGCTTGAGCTTTCCCGAGGCCGTGGAGCGTTTGGCCGATTTCGCGGGGCTGGCCTTGCCCCAGGATCGCCACGAAAATCGCGAGGCGGAGGCCCTGAACAAGCGCCTCTATCTGGCTTTGGCGGCGGCGGCGACCCAATTCCAGGCCAATCTCGCCGCCCCAGCGGGGAAAGCCGCGCGGGATTATCTGGCAAAGCGGGGGCTGGGTGGGGCGTTGATCGGCGAATATGGATTGGGCTTGGCGCTCGATGCCTGGTCCAGCCTGTCGGAGCATTTGCAGGCCGAAGGCTTTTCCGTGCCGGAATTGGAAAGCGCGGGCCTGATCAAGCGGAATGAGGGGCGCAGGCCCATCGATGTTTTCCGCAACCGGGTGATGTTCCCCATCCAGGATGCGCGCGGCAAGGTGATCGCCTTTGGCGGGCGCGCCCTCGATCCCGATCAGCCGGCCAAATATCTCAATTCGCCTGAAACCCCTCTGTTTCACAAGGGCTCCAATCTCTATCGGCTGGCGCAGGCCAAGGTCCGCTTGGCCAAGGGCACGGGGCAAAGCCTGGTTATCGCCGAAGGCTATATCGATGTCATCGCGTTGGAGCGCGCCGGCCTCGCGGCCATCGCCCCGCTGGGCACCGCCTTGACGGATGCGCAATTGCAGCTGGCCTGGCGCGCCAATCCGGCCCCGATTCTGTGCTTCGATGGCGATGCGGCGGGCCAGCGGGCCGGCGCGCGCGCGCTGGATCTGGCCTTGCCGCATTTCGGACCCAGCCGCACGGTGCAAATGGCCTTTTTGCCGCCCGGCCAGGACCCGGACAATGTGTTTCGCGAGCAGGGCGGCGCGGCGTTGCGCGCCATCATCGAGCGGGCGCTGCCGGCCAGCGAGGCGCTGTTCGCGCGCGAATACGCGCTCCAGCCGCTCACCACGCCGGAGGCCCGGGCCGGCCTGCGTGCCCGCCTGCGCGAGGCGGGCGCCCGCATCCAGGATGGCGAAACCCGCCGCCAATACGAGCTGGACTTGCAAAAACGCCTCGATGCGGCGCTCGGGCAGGGCCAATCCAGCGGCTCGCGCTTTGTGCCAAAAAAAAAGTTTGAGCGTGGCCAGCGCTGGTTCGAGCCGGAAATCCAAGCCAGGCCCGAAACCAAAGCCAGCAGCCAGGCCCCGCGCAGCGGGCCGAATATCATTGAGGTTTTGTTGAAACAGGCGGTCTTGCATCCGGCCTTGCTGGAGCAGGGCATCGAGCGCCTGGCGGCCTTGACGATCGAAGACGAAGCCCTCAACTGCATCCGGCATGCGTTGCTGGATTTCGCCAGCGCAGAGCGGCTAGTTGACCTATTGGCACTTAACAACCATGTAAGCCGAATCGGTCATCGATCCGCTGCTATGCGTTTGGCCGCCTGGGCTTCCTCGACAAAGGGCAAGCTGGGCTTGGATCCGCGCATGGAGGGAGAATGGCTGGCTTTGCTTGATGAGGCGCTGAGCGACAAACACATTCAAGCCGAATTTCGTTCGTTCGAGGCCGAACAGCAAGACGATAACTGGAAGCTGGCTCAGGCCAAGCGATTGGCCACGGAACGTGCCGAGAATGCGGCGCGTGTCATGGCCAGCCGGCGCGATCAAAAACCCTAAGCGCGCTGCGCTGTGAAAGTGGAATGCACGATGAGCAAAACGGAAGATCAGGTTCAAGAAGCGCCCGAAGCAGCCGATGGACCCCTCCTTGATCTCACCGATGCCGCTGTCAAGCGCATGATCAAGGCCGCCAAGGTGCGCGGCTTTGTCACCCATGAGGAATTGAACAAGGTTCTGCCGTCTGAGGAATTCACCTCGGAGCAGATCGAAGATACGCTGGCCATGCTCTCGGAAATGGGCATCAATGTCGTCGACACCGAAGAAGAGGTCGCCGAAGAAGAGCCGGTGGCCCGCGAAGTCGTGGCGCGCGAAGAGGGCAAGCCCCCCGTCACCAATATGCGCGAGGATGCCGATCGCACCGATGATCCGGTGCGCATGTATCTGCGCGAGATGGGCTCGGTCGAGCTGCTGTCGCGCGAAGGTGAGATCGCCATTGCCAAGCGCATCGAGGCGGGGCGCGATGCGATGATCCGCGGCCTGTGCGAAAGCCCGTTGACCTTCGAGGCCATCATGGTCTGGCGCGATGAATTGCGTAGCCAGCAGATTTTGCTTCGCGATATCATTGATCTGGAAGGCACCTATGGCGCGGCCATGGGCATCACCCCGGGCATGGCCCCGGGCCCCTTGCCGCCCGGTGCCATGCCCCCTGGTGGGATGGCTCCCGGCGCGATGGGCGCTGGCCCGATCTCAAACGGCATGCCATCGGCGGGGCAGGGGCCGGGCTTTGGGGCCGGCGCGCGCGTAGCCGATCCCGATGCGGCCGCGCCGGGCGAAGGTGGGGAGCCGGCGCTCGATTCGGATGATGATTTCGACGATGGCGCGGCCATTTCCATGTCGGCCATGGAAGCGGAATTGCGCGAAGGGGTGATGGCTACGCTCGATGCCATCGCCGAAGCCTTCGAAGAATTCCGAAATCTCCAGGAAAAGCGCATCGAGCAGCGGGTGCGTGGCAAAAACGCCTCGGAAAAGGATTCCGGCCGTTATCAGGGCCTGCAAAACACCATTATCGAAGAGCTGAAAAAGCTGAAACTCAACAATGCGCGCATCGAAAGCCTAGTTGAACAGCTATATGCCATCAACCGCAAGCTGGTTTCGCTGGAAGGGCGCCTGATGCGCCTGGCTGACGCCAATGGCGTTTCACGCGCGCATTTCCTGGATGCCTATCAGGGCCAGGAACTCACACCCGGCTGGTGCGATGCGGTGCAAAAGCGCTCCAAGGTCTGGGCGCATTTCATTGCAAGTGAGCGCAGCGCCGTTGAAAGCATGCGCAATGATGTGCGCGGGCTGGCACAGGAAACCGGCGTGCCGATCGATGAATTCCGCCGCATCGTGCACGCCGTGCAAAAGGGTGAGCGCGAAGCCCGCCAAGCCAAAAAGGAGATGGTGGAAGCCAATCTGCGCCTCGTCATCTCCATCGCCAAGAAATACACCAATCGCGGCCTGCAATTTCTGGATTTGATCCAGGAAGGCAATATCGGCCTGATGAAGGCCGTGGACAAATTCGAATATCGGCGCGGCTATAAGTTTTCCACCT
>CAZAGL010000073.1:0-9794 GCA_964484435.1 uncultured Caulobacteraceae bacterium | reverse complement strand
GAGGTGATCGAATACGTCAAGCAGCGCTATGGCGCGGATCGGGTGGCGCAGATTATCACCTTCGGCACACTGCAGGCCCGCGTGGTGCTGCGCGATGTCGGGCGGGTCATGCAGATGCATTATGGCCAGGTTGATCGCCTGGCCAAATTGGTGCCGGCCAATCCGGCCAATCCCGTGACCTTGGCCCAGGCCATCGACATGGAGCCACTGCTCCAAGAGGCGCGCGCCCAAGAGGCCGACGTGCGCGAGCTGCTGGACGTGGCACTCCAGCTGGAAGGGCTCAATCGCAACGCCTCCACCCACGCCGCCGGATTGGTGATTTCGGATCGCCCATTGGTGGAGCTGACGCCGCTTTACCGCGATGCGCGCTCCGATCTGCCGGCCACCCAGTTCAACATGAAATGGGTTGAGCCGGCGGGGCTGGTTAAATTCGATTTTCTGGGCCTCAAAACCCTCACCGTGCTGGACAGGGCCAAGAAATATCTGGCCAAGCGCGGGATTACGCTCGATCTCGATGCCATCCCCTTCGATGATCCGGCCACCTTCGCCTTGCTGGCCTCGGGCGCGACCTATGGGGTGTTCCAGCTGGAAAGCCAGGGCATGCGCGATACGCTGCGCAAAGTGCGCCCCGACGCCCTCGAAGACATCATCGCGCTGATCTCTCTTTATCGGCCCGGCCCGATGAAGAATATCGATACCTATGCCGATGCCAAATTCGGCCGGCGCAAGCCCGATTATCTGCATGCTTTGATCAAGCCGGTTCTCACCGAGACACATGGCGTGATCATCTATCAAGAGCAGGTGATGCAGATCGCGCAATTGCTGTCCGGCTACAGCCTGGGGGAGGCCGATTTGTTGCGCCGGGCCATGGGCAAGAAAAAGCCCGAAGAAATGGCCAAGCAGAAATCGCGCTTTCTCGCTGGGGCCAAGGAGCGGCAGGTGGATGAATCCCTGGCCGAGCGCATCTTTGATCTGGTGGCCGAATTCGCCGGCTATGGCTTCAACAAAAGCCACGCGGCCGCCTACGCGGTCTTGGCCTTCCAGACCGCGTATCTCAAAGCCAATTACCCGGTGGAATTCCTGGCCGCTTCCATGAGCCTCGATGCCCACCAAACGGATAAATTGGCGGCCTTCCACCAAGAGGCGCGCCGGCTCGGCGTGGAGGTGCGTGCCCCCGGCATCAATTCCTCAATGGCTGATTTTGATGTGTGCGATGGGGCGATCGTCTATGCGCTGGGCGCGGTGCGCAATGTCGGGGCCGGGGCCATGGACATGCTGGTGCGTGAGCGCCAGCGCGGCGGGCCGTTCAAGCACCTGTTCGATTTCGCCGAGCGGCTGGATCCCAAAGCCATCAATCGCCGCCAGCTGGAAAATCTCGCCAAAGCCGGGGCATTCGACGAATTGGAGCCCAATCGGGCCCGCGCCTTCGCGGCGTGTGAGATTCTTGCTGCCCTCGCCGCGCGCACCGCGCAAGAGCGCGCCAGCGCGCAGGCCTCGCTGTTTGGTGATGAGGAGCCGGCCGCGCGCCCGGCTTTGCCCGATGTGCCCGCCTGGTCCTCGCTGGAGCGCCACGATCACGAGCGCGACAGCGTCGGGTTTTACCTTTCCGGCCATCCGCTTTCCGGCTTTTTCGCCAATTCGCCCAGCGGCCGCTATCTGACCATCGTTGAGCTATCGGCCTTGGGGGAGGGAGAAACGCGCATCTGCGCCATGGCCGGCGTGCTGCGCCGCATCATCATGCGCCCTTCTAATTCGGGTGGGCAATTTGCCTATGTCACGTTTTCCGATCCCACCGGCGAATTCGAGGCCATGATCATGCCCGAGCAATTGGCTGGCGCGCGCGCGCAATTGGAAGTCGGGAAAGCCTTGAGTTTCACCTCAAGGGTGCGCTGGAAGGAGGGCGATATGCGCCTTTCGGTGAGCGCGTTCGAGCCGATCGAGGCCGTCGAGGCGCGCAGCGCCCAGCATCTCACCTTGGTGGTAAGCGAGGGGGCCCCCCTCAAGGAATTGGCCAAAACCTTGGAAGCGCTGCGCGCTTCGAGCCCAGCCGATGAGGCGCGCGGCCTGCATCTCATCTTGCGCCTGCGCGATGGCCGGGAAATCGGCCTCATCCCCAAAGGGAGTTTTCCAGCCGGAGCGCAGGCGCGCGCCGCGCTCAAAGCCGTGCGCGGCGTCGAGCAGGTCATGTGAAGCGCCGCCTGCTAAGGCGAAGAGCGCCGGCGCACATATTCGCCGGGGGCGTCGCACAAGGCCGCCAGCTTGCCGGTGCCGGGCAGGCGTGCCGGCACCTGCGCGCCCGATTGCTTGGCCAGCCAATTTTGCCAATGCGGCCACCACGAGCCCGGAAATTCTTTTGCACCGGCGCGCCAATCTTCCACGCTGTCCGGCAGATCCGTGTTGATCCAGTGCTGATATTTATTGGCATCGGGGTGATTGATCACGCCGGCGATATGGCCCGAACCGGCCATCAAGAATTGCGTGGGCCCGCCAAAGGCCTTGGCGCTGCGATAGACGCTGGGGAAAGGCGCGATGTGATCTTCTTTCGAGGATTGCATGAACACGGGCGTTTTCACGTCGTTGAGCGAGAGGCGCTCGCCTTCGATGATCAATTCGCCCTTGGCCAAGGCGTTGTCGCGGTAAAAGCGGCGCAGATAGAACATGTGCAAAGCGTGGGGCATGCGCGTTTGATCGGCATTCCAGAACAGCAGATCGAACGGGCCCGGCTTGCGCCCCAAATAATAATTCTCAACGATGAAATTCCAGATGAGATCGTTGGAACGCAGCGCATTGAAGGTATCGGCCATGGCCTGGGCATCGAGCAGGCCGCCTTTGGCCGCGATGCGTTCTTCGATGTAATCGATGGCGGGATTATCGGTGAAGATTTTCAATTCGCCGGCCAGTTCAAAATCGGTTTGCGCGGCAAAAAAGGTGGCGCTGGCGATGCGTTGATCCTTGCGCTTGGCCATCAGGGCCATGCTAGTCGCGAGCAGCGTGCCGCCGATGCAATATCCCACCGTGTGCACGCGCTTCACCTCGGCAGCAATGCAGGCCGCCTCGATCCCGGCATAAACGCCTTGCTGGATGTAATCTTCGAAGGTTTTTTCAGCGAGCTTCTCGTCGGGATTGACCCAGGAGGCCACGAACACCGTATGCCCCTTGGCCACCAGATAGCGGATCATCGAGTTTTTCGGCTGGAGATCCAGGATATAGAATTTGTTGATCCAGGGCGGGAAAATCAGCAAGGGCACGTCCAGAACGCTGGGCGTTTGCGGCGCATATTGGATCAGCTCGATCAGTTCGTTGCGGAACACCACCTTGCCGGGTGCGGTGGCAATGTTTTCGCCCACTTTGAAGGCGTTCAAATCGGTTTGGCGGATGCTCAAGGCCCCATCGCCCCGGCGCAAATCCTCGGCCAGATTCTCAAGGCCGCTTTTCAAATTGGCCCCTTGGCTTTGCAGAGTGGCGCGCAAAACCGCGGGATTGGTCATCGCGAAATTGGAAGGGGAGGCGGCATCCACGGCTTGTTTGATGAAAAAGCCGGCTTTGCGCTTGGTCGCTTCATCGAGGCCCTCCACCGAATCGATCAGGCTGGTGATCCAATCGGCGGTGGCCAGATAGGTTTCGCGCATCAGGCTGAAAGCGGGATTGGAATGCCATTCGGGATCCTGGAATCGGCGATCGCGCGCGGGCGTGCTTTCGCCGCCGCCACCGATCAGACGCATCGCGTGCGTCTGCCAAATCTCGGTATAACGCTGCCACAAATTGCCATGAGCGGCGCGCAGCAGATCGGGCTGGCTGGCCGCCTGCATCCAAAAGGCGTTGAGCGCGCCTTGCGCATCGAAGGGATCGGCGCGCGGCGTCAATCCTGAACGGCTTTGATCCTGAAAGGCCGTGGAAAACACCCCATTGGCCTTGGTCATGACCTCGGCCATGGTCCGGGACAATTGATCGAGCTGGGCCGGGGTTTGCGAAAGCAGCATTTCGCCCAGCGGGGCCAAAGGCGGGCTCGGCTTGGCGGGGATTTGCGCCTTGGCGGCGGGAGGGGGCGCGGCGATCTGGGCCGGCGCGGGCGCAGCATCGGGGCTTGGCAGCGCGGCCTTGGCTTGCGAAGCGGCACGCGGCTTGGCCGGCTTGCTGGGCCTGGCGGGTGGCTTGGGCGCGCCGCCAGCGGCACGGGTTGGCGGATTGAGCCTGGGAGACGCATTGCGCGCGCCGGGTTTGCCCGAACCGGGGGATTTCGCCATATTTCTTCTCCCAACGCATGGTGTTCTTGGCTTGGTCCTGCCGCGACGGTGGCAGATTCAGACATATTGGTATAGGAGCAAAGCGCAAAGCATGCGCAACTCAGAATTCAGGCAGGGGCCGATTTGGGCATTGGCGCTGGCTTGCTGTGCAAGTGTGGAGAAGTGGCATTGAAGATCACGGCAACGGCCCTTGGCCTGTGTGTGGCCATGAGCGTGCTGGCGGCCTGCGCCAGCACGCCGCGCGGCACCA
Source organism: uncultured Caulobacteraceae bacterium (assembly GCA_964484435.1). Classification (GTDB taxonomy): domain Bacteria; phylum Pseudomonadota; class Alphaproteobacteria; order Caulobacterales; family Aquidulcibacteraceae. The sequence goes on along the minus strand of CAZAGL010000073.1, from coordinate 5,300 downwards.
AGGCCAGCCCGGCTTGGTTCAAGGAGAGCGTCAAGCAATCCAGCACCGCGCGCTATCCGCGGCTGGAGGATGTGCCGGCGGCCTCCGCGCTCCTGCGCGCCGCCGATCAATGGGACGGGCTGGAGCTGGAGCTGGCCACGGAACACGCCGAGCTGGCCAAATCCCCGCGTTCCTTGCCGGTCCCGCCGGGGGCACAGGCGGCGGATGCACAATTCGAGGCCGAGGCGCGTGCCGCCCTTTCCAGGCCGCCTTCACCTTGAGCCTTGTCAATCGCGTCGCGGAAAAACGAAAGCTGCGCCTTGGCCTGGCTGGCCTTGGGATTGTTGGCTCGGGCCTACTGGCTGCCTTGCAAGAGGCCGGGCCGCGCTTTGAGGGGCGGTTTGAAGTGCTTGGTGTCAGCGCGCGTGACCGATCGCGGGCGCGTGAGGTAGATGTTTCGCGGTTTGCCTGGTTCGACGATCCCGTGGAATTGGCCTCCCACCCCGATGTCGACGTGTTCATCGAGCTGATCGGCGGGGCGGGCAATCCCGCCAAGCTGGCCATCGAGGCGGCGCTGCGGCTCGGCAAGCCCGTGGTCACGGCCAACAAGGCCCTTTTGGCCGAGCACGGCCATGCTTTGCTGGCTTTGGCCCAGCAGAATGCGGCCAATTTGGCCTTCGAGGCGGCGGTGGCCGGCGGCATCCCCGTGATCAGCGCCTTGCGCGTCGGCCTGGCCGGGGCGCGCATCGATCAGCTCAGCGCCATTTTGAACGGCACCTCCAATTTCATTCTCTCGACCATGGAGGCCAAATCCCTGGATTTTGCCTCGGCTTTGGCTCTGGCCCAGGCCAAGGGCTTTGCCGAGGCCGATCCCAGCATGGATGTGTCGGGGGCCGATGCCCGCCATAAGCTGGCCATCCTGTGCGGCTTGACGCTGCATGGCCTGCCGGATCCGCGCACGATCCGCATGGCGGGGATCGAGCGGGTAACGCCCTTGGACATCGCCTCGGCGCGCCGATTGGGCTTTCGCATCAAGCCTTTGGCGCGGCTGGAGCGTCGGGGCGATGGCTTTCAGGCCGCAGTTGGGCCGGCTTTGCTGCCTTTGCACCATCCTTTGGCCCATATCGATGGGGCGCTCAACGCCGTGCTGGTGGATGCCGCGCCGATCGGTCGGCTGACCTTTTCGGGCCCAGGTGCGGGGGCGGGGCCGACAGCCAGCGCCGTTCTGGCCGATCTGATCGATCTGCTCGATGGGCCGGGGCGTGCGCCTTTTGGCATCGGTGCCGGCCAGCTCACCCGCATCACCCCCGCGGCCAAAGAGTCTCCAGGGCGCCATTATCTTCGCGTTCAGGTTCTCGATCGGCCGGGCACCCTGGCGGCGGTTTCGCACGAATTGGGCGCGATGGGCGTGTCGATCGACAGCTTCCATCAGGATGCCTTCAACGAACAGCGCGCCGCCGTCCCCATATTCTTGACTACGCAGCCGTGTGCGCTGGAAGCGCTTGACGCCGCCATCGCCGCCATCGCAAGGCTTCCATCCACCCTGGAGCCACCTTTGTGTCTGCCGATCGCGATGACCATCCCCCCCTATCCAGAGGAAAGCTGAGATGACGCACCCGGACATGACGGATGAATTGGCTTTCGCGGCGGGCCGCGCTGTGGCGGCGGCGGCCCTGGCCGCCAGCGGTCAAATCGGGCGCGGCGATGAAAAAGCGGCGGATCAAGCCGCGGTCGATGCGCTGCGCACCGCGCTCAATGCCATGGCCATGAGCGGGCGGGTGGTGATCGGCGAGGGCGAGCGCGACGAGGCCCCCATGCTGTTCATCGGCGAGGAAGTGGGCTTGGGCCATGGGCCGCTGATCGATATCGCCCTCGATCCGCTGGAGGGCACGACCTTGACGGCCAAGGCCATGGCCAATGCCTTGGCGGTGATGGCCTTTGCCCCGCGCGGCGGGCTGCTGCACGCACCCGATACCTATATGGATAAGCTGGCCATCGGCCCTGGCTATGCCAGCGGCATCGTCGATCTGGATGCTTCACCGGCCGATAATGTCCGGGCCTTGGCCAAGGCCAAGGGCTGTACCCCCGCGCAGATCGGCGTGTGCGTGCTGGATCGGCCCCGCCACAAGGACATTTTGGAAAGCCTGCGCAATGTTGGCGCGCGCGTGCATTTGATCACCGATGGCGATGTGGCCGGCGTGATCCACACGACCGATCCGTCCACGCAGATCGACATGTATATCGGCCAGGGTGGCGCGCCCGAAGGGGTGCTGGCGGCGGCGGCTCTGCGCTGCGTCGGTGGGCAGTTTCAGGCGCGTTTGGTATTTCGCAATGATGATGAGCGCGGGCGCGCCGAACGGATCGGCGTCACGGATTTCAAGCGCCGCTATGATCTGGCCGATCTGGTGCCGGGCCCTGCCATTTTTGCCGCGGCGGGGGTCACGGATGGCATGCTGCTGCACGGCGTGAAGGCCTCGGCGCAAGGCATGCGCACCCATGCGCTGATCCTGAATTCGGCCAGCGGCCTGATGGCTGAAATCCGGGCAATCACGCCGAAGGCTTGAACGGGATCGGTGGGGCAGCGCTTTGGAAGCTTCCATTACGGCCAGTGCGCCGGACGGCTCAAGTCCCAGCTTTTTGGGGGTTGAGCGCTCGTTGAGCGGGCGCCTGTGGCGGGCACGGGCCTGGGATGCCCAGGAAATTCAAGCGCTGCAGCGCGGCTTTGGCCTTTCCGAAATTGCCGCGCGCATCCTGGCCGGGCGCGGCGTGAAAGCCTTGGAAGCCGCCGGCTTTCTCAACCCCACGCTGCGCGAATTTTTCCCCGATCCATCGTGCTTTATCGATATGGATCAGGCGGTGGAGGTGGTCGAGGAGGCCATCCAGAGCAAACGCAAATGCGCAGTGTTCGCCGATTATGATGTGGATGGCGGCACATCCGCCGCGCTGCTGGTCCGCTATTTCCGTGCGCGCGGGCGCGATTTGCACGTCTACGTGCCCGATCGCTCCAAGGAGGGATATGGGCCCAGCGCCGCCGCCTTCGCGCAATTGCAGGCGCAAGGCGTGGAATTGGTGATTACCGTAGATTGCGGGGCCGCAGCGCACGCACCGCTTGAAGCCGCCGCGGCCATGGGCCTCGATGTGGTGGTGTTTGATCATCATTTGATGTCCGGGCCCGCGCCGCCGGCACGGGCCGTGGTCAACCCCAATCGCCCCGATTGTCCATCGGGGCAAGGCGCGTTGACCGCCGCCGGCGTCGTGTTCGTGGCCTTGGCCGGGCTCAATCGTCATGCGCGCCGCAAGGGCCTGCCGGGCTCCAATCATTTGCCCGATCCGATGGCCTGGCTCGATCTGGCCGCTCTGGGCACGGTGTGCGACGTCGCCCCATTGACCGGGTTCAACCGCGCCATCGTCGCCCAGGGCCTGAAAGTTCTTGGCCGCGGGGCCAATATCGGCCTGGCCGCCTTGGCCCGGGTGGCGGGGCGCGAGGGCTCGGCCAAGGTTTATGATTTGGGATTTGTCCTGGGCCCGCGCCTCAATGCCGGGGGGCGGATCGGCGATTCCTCGCTGGCCACGCGCCTATTGGCCAGCGAAGAGCCTGCTGAGGTTGAGGAATTGGCGCTGCGGCTTGATCAACTCAATGCGGAACGGCGCAGTATCGAGCAGAACATTCTGGCCGAAGCCATTGCCCAAGCCGATGGCCATGAGGGCAAGCGCAATGCCGTGGTCGTGGCCGCGCCGCATTGGCATCCCGGCGTGATCGGCGTGGTGGCAGGGCGGCTGAAGGAGCGGCTGCTCAAACCCGTCATCGTCATTGGCGGCGGCTGCGGCGAGGAACCGGCCAAGGGCTCTGGCCGGTCCGTGGCTGGGGTCAATCTCGGCCGGGCCGTGGCGGCGGCGGCGCGCGATGGCCTTCTCTTGGCTGGCGGGGGGCACGCGATGGCCGCCGGCCTTTCCCTCGATTGGGCCAATCTCGATCGCTTTCGCGATTATCTGGCCGATGCGACAGCGCAAGAATGCGCCGCCTCCGTCCATGAGGCGCGCAGCCTGTGGATCGATGCGGTGGCCAGCATCCGCGCGCTGGATTTCTCGCTGCTGGCGGCGATCGAAGCCATGGGCCCCTATGGGGCGGGCCATTCCGAGCCCATCTTGGCGCTGACCGATGTGCGCGTGACGTTTGCCCAGCGCATGAAAGGCGAGCATGTGCGCGCAACCCTGCAAGATGTTGGCGGGCACAAAATCCGTGCCATCGCCTTTCGCTGCGCTGATGGGCCGATCGGCCAAGCCTTGCTGGCGCGGGCCGGCAGCTTCAGCGCGCTGGTGCGGATCAGCCGCAATTCTTATCGCGGCCTCGATGAGGTGCAGGCTGAAATCATCGATCTGGCGTGAACAGCCCGCACAGGGATGCTTGCGCCGGGCGCGCGCGCGCATTATACAGCGCCCTCTCGCGCGTGGGCCCTTCGTCTATCGGTTAGGACGTCAGGTTTTCAACCTGAAAAGAGGGGTTCGACTCCCCTAGGGCCTGCCAGCGTGCGTTGCCCTTGATCGGCTCCGTGCTTTTCAACGAAATGTTCTCGGCGTTTGATCGTTGCCCCGGCGATATGCTTTATGGCGGCTGTGCGGGGAATGGGATGGAGAAGTTCATGGCATGGCTGCGGCGTGCGTTGCTGGTGGTTTTGGTGCTGCTTCCCCTCAACGGGGCCTTGGCACGCGATTCCCTCGTCGAGCGCGTGGATTCTCCCTACAACTCGATCATCGTGCGCAAGATCGGCTCCAACGTGTATCTGGATTTCGTGGTCGGGCGCTGCGAATTCGTAGAATCCATCCGCGATCTGGATGATCCCACCAAGCTGCCTGTATCCTACACGCGTTCGGTCACGGCCGCCTTGGCCTATCCCAAAAAGCTGGATTCCATCTTGGAAATCGGCGTGGGTGGGGGCTCAACCCTCTCTTATCTCCAGCATTATCTGCCCAAAACGCGCCTGACGGGCGTGGAGATCGATCCGAGCGTGGTGGCCATGGCCGTCAAGCATTTCGGCCTGAAGCCGGATGAGCGCCTGAAGATCGAGGTGGCTGATGGCCGCAAATATCTGGCCGAGCATGGTGCCTTGCATGATCTCATCATCGTGGATGCGTATCGCGGCACGTGGGTGCCGGAAACGCTGACGAGCGTTGAGTTTTTCGGCTTGGTCAAGGCCCGCTTGAGCCCGAATGGTGTGGTGGCCCAGAATGTCGAGCCGACCACCTTGTTTTATGACAGCCTGGCAGCGACGCTCAAGGAAGTGTTCGGCACCGGCACCGCGGCGGTCATCTCGCCCGTCGGT
>CAZAGL010000072.1:804-9898 GCA_964484435.1 uncultured Caulobacteraceae bacterium | reverse complement strand
GGCCTATATCAACGAGCCCTAGATCCTACGCTTTTAAGCCGCCGCCGAGCCGATCGCCTATTACTGCGTGGAAAACCCAAAGCTTTCGGATCAGGATCTTTCCTATTACGTGGATCGCACGCTGTCGCGCCAGCTTTTGGGCATCAAAGGCGTGGCCTCTGTCACGCGATTGGGCGGGGTGGATCGGGAAATCCGCGTGGCGCTCGATCCCGCGCGGCTGCAGGCCTATGGCGTGACGGCCGATGCGGTCAATCAGCAATTGCGGCGCAGCAATATCGATCTGCCGGGCGGGCGTTCGCAATTGGGCGGCCAGGCGCAGACCATCCGCACGCTGGGCGGGGCGCGCAGCGTGGCGGCCTTGGCCGAAGAGCTGATCGTGCTGCCCGATGGGCGCTCGGTGCGGCTGGGCGATTTGGGCGAGGTGTCCGATACCGCCAGCGAGCCGACGCAAGTCCTGCGCTATAATGGCCAGCCGGCCATCGGCGTGCTGATCCAGCGCACCAAGGGCTCCAGCGAGGTGCTGGTCGCCGAGGCGGTGCAACACACCATCGATGGGTTGAACGCGGCCGGGCCCAATACCTTCCGCCTGATTTTCACGCCCGTGGATTTCATCCGGGGCATCCATGAAAGCTCGATCGCGGCCTTGTTCGAAGGCGCGGCGCTGGCCGTTTTGGTGGTGTTTTTGTTCTTGCGCGATTGGCGGGCCACCTTGATCGCCGCCGTGGCCATCCCCTTGGCCACCATCCCGACCTTCGCGGCCATGGCCCCCTTGGGCTTCACACTCAATCTGATGACGTTGATCGCCTTGGCCCTGGTGGCCGGGGTATTGGTGGATGACGCCATCGTCGAGATCGAAAACATCGCGCGCCACATGGCCATGGGCAAAACGCCCTTCCAGGCCTCCTTGGAGGCCGCCGATGAGATCGGCCTGGCCGTGGTGGCCACGTCGGCGACGATTATCGCGGTGTTTTTGCCGGTTTCCTTCATGGGCGGGGAAGTGGGCATTTGGTTCCGCGAATTTGGCGTGACGGTTTCGGTTGCTGTGTTTGTTTCCTTGCTGGTCGCGCGCCTCATTACGCCCTTGATGGCGGCGTATTTCCTCAAGCCCATCGCCCACCAAGAGCGCCCCTCGAAGCTGCAGAATTGGTATGAGCAGGCGCTGCGCTATTCGCTGCGCCATCCTATCGTGCCGATCGGTGCGGGCCTGTTCAGCCTGGTCGTCGCCATCATCGTTCTCGCACAATTGCCGCAAACCTTCATCCCGCGCCTCGATAACGGGGCCTTGAGCCTCAATGTGGAATTCCCCCCGGGCACCACCTTGGCCCAGGCCGATGCCAAGCTGAACGTCATCGCCAGCGCCAGCCGCTCTTCCGCGCCGGAGATTTCCGGCATGTTCACCTCCGTTTCGGCGGCCAATGGCGCGGCCAGCAATGGCTCGATCAATTATCAATTGGTCGATCGCAAGGAGCGCGATCGTTCCGATTATGAAGTGCAGCAGGCTTTGCGCCCCGTGCTGCAAACCATGGCCGATGTGCGCACTTCGTTTCAGAATTTCCAGGGTGGCGGGCGCGGCGCGGATGTGACGCTGGAAATGATCGGCGACAATGCCGGGGCGGTCACGGCTGCGGCCGATCGTTTGGCCACGCAAATGCGCGGCCTATCCCAGCTTACCGAGGTGCGCTCCTCCTCCGGGCTGAAGCGGCCGGAATTGCAGATCCGCCCCAAGCCCGATGAGGCGGCCCGGGCCGGCGTATCGGCGGCGGCGCTGGCCAGCGCCGTGCGCATCGCCACCGCCTCGGATGTGGATCGCAACCTTGCCAAGTTTGATGTCGACGGGCGCCAGGTGCCCATCCGGGTGCAATTGATCGAAGCGGCGCGCGCCGATCTCGATGCCTTGCGCGCCTTGCGGGTGCAGACCAGCCAAGGCGGCTCGGTGCGGCTCGATAGCGTGGCCGATCTGGCCTTCGGGGTGGGCGAAACCACGATCGAGCGCCTGGATCGCCAGCGCAGCGTGACGCTTTCGGCCAATCTGTTGAAGGGCCAGGCCAGCGAGGCGCTCACCGCCATCGAAGCTTTGCCGGGTGCCAAGAATCTGCCCGCCGGGGTGCGCCTGCAGCGCGGCGGCGAAAGCGACAATCTCTCCGAAAGCTCGCAGGCGTTTTTCACCACGCTGATTTGGGGCCTGTTGTTTGTTTATCTCGTCCTGGTTCTGTTGTTCCGGGATTTTTTCCAGCCGTTGACGATCATGACCGGCCTGCCGCTTTGCCTGGCTGGCGCGGCGGCGGGCCTTCTGGTCACGGGCCAGCCGGTCTCGCTGTTCGTGTTCATCGGCATTGTCATGCTGGTGGGCATCGTCACCAAAAACTCGATCCTGCTGGTGGATTTCGCGGTGGAGCAGATGCACAAGGGCGTGCCCAGGGACGTGGCGCTCGTTGATGCGGGGCTCAAGCGCGCGCGCCCGATCATCATGACGACCTTGGCCATGTCCGCGGGGATGGTGCCGGTGGCGGCTGGGCTTGGGGCCGATGGCGCGCTGCGTCAGGGCATGGGCACGGCGGTGATCGGTGGCTTGTTGTTCTCAACCTTTTTGAGCCTGTTGTTCATCCCGGCCGCCTTTATCTGGGTCGATCGGCTGGAGCGCGGCATCTATTGGCTGTTCCGCTATCTGTTCAAGATCAAGGCCGAGCCCAAGCCCAACGCGCCAGCGCCGGCCTCGACCCCGGCGGAATGATCAGCCAGCCGCCCGTTCGTTGAAATAGCCGGGGGGCGGGGCGGTTTCGGACATCAGCTTGTCCTTGATGGGGCGCGCGGCCCCGAACACGTTGCCTTGGCCCAGCGCCACATCGAGATCGAGCACTTCGACGATAATGGCTTCGGTTTCCATGCGCTCGGCGATCAATTCGATATTGTGGCGGCGGAAAATCGTGGCCACATCGCGCGGGGAAATCTCCCGCGTCAGATTGCCGCGCGGGCGCACCTGGTCTTGCGTCAATTGGCGCACCAGAACCGCGCCCTCGCTCTTGATGAAGCGCACATTGGCGCGCTCGCAATCGATCAAATCGATGGCCAGGGATTGGACGCGATCGAGCGAAAAGGAAAAGCCGAGATCGGCCAGGCGGCCCATGGCGCGGGCCTGGGCGGCGGTGCGCGCCTCGAAGGCGCTCTGCGGGATTTCGAAGATCAGCGCGCCGGCCAGATCGCGGTGCTCGGCCAGGAATTCCAGGAAACTGGGGAAGAATTGATCATCGATGAGCGAGCGCGGCGAAAGATTGCAAAACACCCCGACGCGCCGATCCTTTTCCGCGAGCCGGCGCACGATCTGCACGCAGCGAAACAGCAGCATGTTATCGATCTGGGGCATGAGGCCATTGGTTTCGGCCGGGGCCAGGAATTCATCGGGCATGATCACGCGCCCGGTTTCGTCCTTGAGGCGCGTGAAGCCCTCGTAAAACGCGGTGCGCCGCTGCGGCAAGGTGACGATGGGCTGCAAATGCAATTCGATCCGGCCTTCGGTGAGGGCCTCGCGCACGAAATCTATGGTGCGGCGCGGGCCGCCGCTGAAGGGCAGCACGCGGCGCACCTCTTCGATCCGGGCATCGACAGCCCGGCCGAGCTTCTCGACCAATTGCTCCACCATGCGCGATTCGATCATGGCCGGGGCGGGCGCGGGCTGCGGCGGCGGCAAAGCCATTTCGCGCATGGCCACTTCCTGCACCGTCATGTCCAGATCATCGACCCGCGCCGCAAGCGTGCCGATATGGCTTTCCAGGCGGCGCTGGCCGGTACGGACCTGCTCCATATCCATGCGCATGCGCTTTTCCGACTGCTCCAGCGCGCCATTGGCCTGGGCCACGGCATAGGCCGCATGACTGACGGCCATGGCCGCGAAGGCGGCGAGCCCGGCCAGAATCGCCTGGACAATTCCGGCATCGGTGAAGCGGATCAATGCCGAGGCGATGGCCGTGGAGGTGACGGCATAGGCGAAATAGAACAACGCGTGGGCGATCAAGGGCATGCGCGGGCTCTCAGCGAATCAGGTGTTTACCATGCCATAATTCCCCGATTTGGTTGCCAAATTCCTCTCAAATTCGAGCAAGGTTTTGTAATTGACCAGGCCTGAAATTATTGTATGACGATAATGTGCTGACACAGGGTGGATTATGCCGGAACAATTGGATGTGCGGGCCTCGGCCTGGTCGGATGCGGTGGTGCGCGCGGCTGCCGAGGCAAGCCGGCTCCAACCTCTGGCGACCTTTCTGTTTTGGGGGGCTTTGCTGCTGATAATCGGCCAGCATGTGGCCGAGCCGATCACCTATGCGTTTGAAGGGGAAGTGGGGGAGGGAACTCGCGAATTCCTGGCCCATCTGGCCGAAGCCTTGCCGGCCTTGGTGCTCAGCTTCGCGCTGTGGGAGACGCGCGGCTATCTCGGCCGCCTGGCCAAGGGGGAATTGTGGGGCCCATCCACGGCGCGGCTGCTGGGGCGGGTGGGGGATTGCCTGTTGTGGGCCGCAATTTTCGCCGTGCTGGTCGTGCCGAACCTGGAAAATTGGCTGCGCGGCGGCTTTGGCGGCTTTGACGCCAATTTCGAGGCGGTGGATTTGTGCCTGGCCGGGATGGGCCTGCTTTTGTCCTTGATTTCACGCGTTGTCGGCAATGTGGTGCAGGTCGCAGCTTCGCTCAAGGCCGAGAACGATCAGATCGTGTAGGCGCGCTATGCCCATCCTGGTGCGACTCGATACCATCCTGGCCCAGCGGAAAATCCGGGCCAAGGAGCTGGCTGCCATTATCGGCATCACCGAGGCCAATCTGTCCTTGCTGCGCACCGGCAAGGTCAAGGGCGTGCGCTTCGAGACGCTGGAAAAGCTGTGTCTCGCGCTCGATTGCAAGCCGGGGGATTTGCTGGATATCGAGGCGGGCCCCACCAGCCAATCCCAGGCCGAGCCTTCGGATGGTGAGGAGATTTAGTTTTTGGCAGGGGATGCCAATGTGCCGCGTTGCGCAACGTCTTTGGCATGATGGATGGGTTTTTGCCTCATTCCCCCCGCCCCCAGCGGCGGCGCTGCCCGTGGGCTTGTGCGGGCGGGCCGTGGACGGTAATCGGGGCAATGCCCTTGGCAGGGCGCAGATTGGGAGGCATGTACATGAGAAATCTTTGGGCGATCGGATTGGTCTTTGGCCTTGGCCTGATGGCCCAGCCGGCCTTTGCCCGCAACACGGTGACCAATTACCCGATCGAAGCCATCCGCGCCCAGCCCGAATATGCGGAGAAGATCGGCGATTTCCGCTTCGAATTCGGCAATGTGCCCAGAGGCAAGATCCTTGGCGATACGGTTTCGCTCCAGGCCACCAATGGCGTCAACAAAAGCGATGCGCGCGCCTGCGCCTGGGCGGCCTTGGGGGCCTTGGTCAAGATCAAGGCGGATGCCATCGCGCGCGGCGGCACTTCGGTGCAGGGCATCGTTTCGGCCACCACCGAAACCGACTTTTCTTCCACCAGCGAATTTCAGTGCCTGTCCGACTTCACCAATTCGCGGGTGCGCTTCAAGGGGAAAGTCGTGAAATAGCGTATTGGCTCCATCCCGGCCTCATGCTCAAACGGGCCTCAACGAGGATATTGACATGAGAAAACTGGCAATTGCGGCCTGGCTGGCCTGGGCGGGCTGTTCGAGCGCCTGGGCCGTGCCCGCGGGCAAGAGCCAGGCGGACTGGGCCATTGTTCTGCATGGCGGGGCCGGCGTGATCGAGCGCGGCGCCCTCGATGCGGCCAATGAGGCGCAAATCCGCGCTTCCCTTGAGGCGGCTTTGCGCGCGGGCAGTGACATCTTGGCGGGCGGCGGCGCGGCGCTCGATGCCGTCGAGGCCACGATCCGCATCTTGGAGGATGATCCGAATTTCAATGCCGGGCGCGGCGCGGTGTTCACGGCCGAGGGCAAAAACGAGCTGGATGCCTCGATCATGGATGGGCGCAACCGCACGGCCGGGGCGGTGGCGGGCGTGACGCGCTTGCGCCATCCGATCAGTGCCGCCCGCGCGGTGATGGAGAAATCGCCGCATGTGATGCTGGCCGGTGCCGGCGCGGAGGCATTTGCCGTGCAAAACGGGCTCGAGACCGTCGATCCCAGCTTTTTCTTTACCGAGCGGCGCTGGGCCGGCTTGGTGCGCGAGTTGACGGCCAAGGGCGCGCCGATCCCGCCGCGCCCGGTGGGCGTGCCGGCCGCGCCGGAGGCCAGCCGGATCGATCCCGAGCGAAAATTCGGCACGGTCGGCGTGGCGGCGCGCGATGCCTCGGGCCATCTCGCGGCCGGCACCTCCACGGGCGGCACGACGGCCAAGCGCTGGGGCCGGCTGGGCGATAGCCCGATCATCGGGGCCGGAACCTATGCGCAAGACGGCGTGTGCGCCGTATCGGCCACGGGCACCGGCGAATATTTCATCCGCGCGGCCGTGGCCAAAAGCATTTGCGCGCGGATCGAACTCAAGCATCAGCGCCCGGCCCAAGCGGCCGATGCCATCGTGCACAAGGATTTGCCGGCACTCGGGGGGGATGGCGGCGTCATCGTCATGGGCGCGCGTGGCGAGGGCATCTGGAGTTTCAACACGCCCGGCATGTACCGCGCCCGGGCATCGGCGCGATCCGCGCCCACCATCGCCATCTATCAGGACGAAAAATGAGCGCGCAAAGCTAGCGTGCGGCGGCCAAGCCGGAGATATCTATGTTAAGCTGGCGATCGGCGCGCGCCCGCTTGGCTATGCTGGAAAGGGCAAGGCTTCCAATAGCCGTCCGTTAGCGGCCGTGTGGGCCCATGGGCCGGATTGGCCCGAAGGGGGCACTTGCGCTGGAAGCCCGGGGCTATTTTTGACACCGAGCGCGCGAGCCTGCAGCGCGTATTGATCTTTACGGAAGGTGCACTCGACGCCAAGGAGCCCGAGAATGATTTGCTTGTTGCTGGCTGCGGTCAACAGCCGCGCTCACCGGAGTTTCCGCTGCTGCGCGTAAAGGAGCGGGCCCAGTTTTATAACCTTGAGGGGGCTAGCGGCATTCTTTCGCGCTCGGGAAACTGCCTCGTTGTGGAAGGTGTCTCGTTGGTCTGGCCTTTTGACTCTGAAGCGGACGTCTCCAGTAACGGCGATATCAAGATCTCGAGTGCATTCTTTCGCGCGTCGGTCAAAGTCGGGCGGCGCGTCTCGATCGGTGGGTCAGCGGCTGATGCCACGGAGGTGGCAAACGGCATTACCGCATGGGAAAATCTCAAGCGCAGCGGCTGTCGCCCACCATATTATATGGTGGGGCGATTCCACGAAATCCCCGCGGCCAACTGAAATCTCTGATCCTAGCCGCCAGTTGGTGCTCGTACGCGGGGGTCGAACCGTGGTGGGGCTGGCTATCCCCAGCGGGCGGCGATCGTGCCGGCCTGGGCCAGAACGGCCTCGTCTTCGGGGCGCTGCGTTTCGAAATATCCGGGTGCCTGGTAATAGACGGCGATGGCCAAGGGCGGCCGGCCTGGCGGGAAGGCGATGGCGACGTCATTGATTTGATTGGGCTGCCCCTTGGTGATGCCCGTGCCGGTTTTGTGGCCTATGGCCCATGCGCTGGGCAGGCCGGCGCTCATCCACTCTAGCAGTCTTGCGCGCAAAGCAGGCGTCTAAATTTTTATGGTAGGGATTGTCACGGCGGGGTATATTGGTGCTCGGCCCAAGGAGGAGGCATGCAATGTTTTTTCCCGGCGTTCGCTCCTACCAGGTCCAGCTCCCGTTAACCGCAGTTTTGCTTTGGGGTTTGGTTGGGCTTTCAAGCATCGCTGCTGCGCAAGAATCCGCGCCCGCAGGGCCTCCCCTTGTGGAAGGCGCTGCAGCGCCGCCGCTAGACATAATGAGCCGGCCTTTTTCCGAGCTGGGCTCAACCATTGATGTTTATGCCAAGGCAAACGGCGTGACGCGCGGCGAAGCGGTTCGTCGGTTTGCGCGAATTCAAGCAGCTATACGTCTGGCTGAAAGGCTGGAAAGTCAAGAACGTGGAAACTTCGCTGGATTGGAAATCACGCACGGGGCTAATTTCCGGATTACAACGCGATTTAAAGATGATCCCGTGGGTTCGTTCCGCCGTCACGGCAGGGGGTTTGGGCTAGATTTAGACAAGGAAACCATCTCAGAAAGCTCAGCGTACTCACTGCAAGATTTGATAACCGCGAAAGCGCGTATCGACGAAATCGCGCGAACAGCAAACTTGGATGCGATTGTGCAGCTAGCTGGGCGGGGAGGTCTGGATATCGTCGTTCTGGACCGTGTCGCGTTTGACGCTGCTTTGCTAAGTGCTGGGTACGCGCTTCCAGATTATGCACGCGTCGTGGTTCGGCCGCGCCTTTTTGAGGATAAGTCCTTGGTCACAGCTGGCAATCAAATCACATTGCGTGATCAAGCAGTACAATACACTTGCACTTCTGGCTTCGCTATTCGTGAGCGCGCTACAAGCGCAATTGGCTTCGCAACCGCCGGCCATTGTCGAAACACGGCAGTTTCCGCCGTTGGGGTGTCTCCAGACGCGGCGAATTTGTTGTTTAGCGATGCGCGTGGCGAGCGATTGACTAATGGAATGGATTTTCAATGGCACGCAGTTAGCCCGCCTCATGCTGTGTCCGCCTCGATCAACACCTATGGCGGAAGCTTTCCCAGGATATACTCTTACTCACCGACGTCATCATTCAGAACGAACATGCTGGTTACGGTTTTGGGGGCAACTACGAAGCGGCCGATGTCGGCCTATTTAGTGAGTACATTGGGCTATGCCCTCAGTGGTTTTGGGTGCTGCTTCTACCATTTAAAGCCAACATATTATGATGACATCTTGGTGGCTAGTGGTGACAGTGGTGGCGTTGTTTATAGTGAAAATACTGCTGTGGGGATAATAAAATCAGATACAGGTTTGAATTTAAACGACATGTATTTTATGCCCATACAAGCTGTCGTAAATGCTGGATACGATATCATCGCGGCGACAAATTAAATGACAATTGCGCGTTTTGCCGTGCTCGCTCTGACGGCGCTTGTTGCTGGCTGCGGTCAACAGCCGCGCTCACCGGAGTTTCCGCTGCTGCGC
>CAZAGL010000072.1:0-704 GCA_964484435.1 uncultured Caulobacteraceae bacterium | reverse complement strand
GTGATGCCCGTGCCGGTTTTGTGGCCTATGGCCCATGCGCTGGGCAGGCCGGCGCGCAGGCGCTTTTTGCCCGTATTGGTGGCCTGCATCCAGGCCAGCAGCTTGGCGCGCGAAGCGGGGCGCAGCGTCTCGCCCGTCATCAGGGCCAATACGGTGCGGGCCATGGCCTCGGGGGTGGTGGTATCTTCGAGGCGGCTGGGATCGCCCAAATTGAGCTGATCGAGATAATGATCGAGGCGGGTACGGGCATCGCCCACGCCGGCCAGCCAGGCTGTCAGCATGGACGGCCCGCCCAGGCGGCGCAGCAAAAGCTCTCCGGCGGTGTTGTCGCTGGTGACTTGCGCCGCGCGTGCCAATTCCTCGACGCTCAACGCACCCTCACCGACGCGCGCCTGCGTCACCGGCGAATTGCCCAAAAGGTCCTGCTTGGAATAGGGCAGGCGCTCGGACAGCGCGATCTGCCCCTGATCGGCCGCCCACAGCGCCATCGCCGCAAGTGGCAGCTTGAAGGTGGAGCAGAGCGCGAAGCGCTCATCGAGGCGGTGGCCGCGCACTTCACCCCCAAGAGAAATCATGGCCACGCCAAGGCGCCCCCCGGATTTGGCCTCCAGCGCCTGGATTTCGGCGGCGAAGCGATCAACGCTCAAATCTGGCGCCTTTGCTTGCGCCTGGGCAACTTTGGCCGTGATGGCAGCGAGGCTGGT
>CAZAGL010000071.1:0-9910 GCA_964484435.1 uncultured Caulobacteraceae bacterium | reverse complement strand
GCCGGTGGCTGGCGAATGCAAAGCGGCGGTGCAGAAAAGGTTGGGTTCCCAGGCCATCGCCGTGCGCGCTGGCAAGAGGGCGCAGCCCTCCACGCCATTCGCCTCGGCCTGGGCATGGATGGCTTCGATCTTGGGGATTTGCGCGGCATCGGTGGCCACGATCAGCTTGCCGCAGGCGTGATGCGCCACGCCGCGGGCGGCCAAATAGGCATAAAGCAGCCTGCGCCCGCGCACGCAGAGTTCGTGCTTGAGGCTGCCTTGGGCATAATACATCCCGCCATGGATCACTTCGCTATTGCGCGAGGAAATGCCCGTGCCGATCGCGCCAGCGGCCTCCAGCACCAGCACCTGTGCCCCCTCGCGCGCCAAGCGGGCCGCGCAGGCGAGGCCAATCACCCCGGCACCGATGACGATCGTGTGCGCGCGCAGGTGCTCCATGGAATAGCGCTAAAGCCCCTCGAACAGCGCGGTGGAGAGATAGCGCTCGGCGAAGGAGGGCGCGATGACGACGATGCGCTTGCCGGCCATTTCGGGGCGCGCACCCACCCGCGCCGCCACGCTCAAGGCCGCCCCGGTGGAAATGCCGCCGGGCAGGCCCTCCAGGCGCGCCACTTGCCGGGCGGTGTCGATCGCGTCTTCGTTGCTGACGGTCAAAACTTCATCGATGACGCCGCGATCCAAAATCTCGGGGATGAAGCCCGCGCCGATGCCCTGGATTTTGTGGGGGCCGGGGGGGCCGCCCGAGAGCACGGCGCTGCCTTCCGGCTCGACGGCGATGATGCGCAAATGCGGCAAGCGCGGCTTCAGCGTGCGGCCGACGCCGGTGATGGTGCCGCCGGTGCCGACGCCGGCCACGAATACATCGAGCGCCCCGGCGCAATCGGCCCAGATTTCCTCGGCCGTGGTGCGCACATGCACGGCCGGATTGGCCGGATTGGCGAATTGCTGGGGCATCACGGCGTTGGGATTGCTGGCCAGGATTTCATCGGCCTTGGCCAAAGCCCCGCGCATGCCCTCCGGCCCCGGCGTAAGAACCAGTTCCGCGCCGAACAAGGCCAGCATCTTGCGCCGCTCGATCGACATGGTTTCGGGCATGACCAGGATCAGGCGATAGCCGCGCTGGGCCGCCACGAACGCCAAGGCGATGCCCGTATTGCCGGAGGTTGGCTCGACCAGCACGCTATCGGGCCCGATCTTGCCTTGGGCTTCCAGGGCCTCGATCATGGCCACGCCGATGCGATCCTTGACCGAGGCGATGGGATTGAAAAATTCCAGCTTGGCGATCAATTCCGCGCCGCAGCCGCGCGCCTTGGCGAATTTGGAAAGCCGCACCATCGGCGTGCCGCCAATGGTCTGGGTGATGTTGTCATGGATGCGGCCGGGGCCGGGATTGGGGGCATTGGTCATAGCGCGGGCTCCTTCAAGGACGGATACACCATAGGGCCAACAGGCCGAAAGCGCACTTGCGCGCAAAATCAGCCGATCAGCCCAAAACACCAAAGCAAGGCAGCCTTCTGGGCGTGGAGGCGGTTTTCGGCCTCATCGAACACGGCAGAACGCGGGCCATCGATGACTTCGGCGGTGACTTCCTCGCCGCGATGCGCGGGCAGGCAGTGCATAAAGATCGCGTGCGGGGCGGCTTGATCGAGATGGGCCTGCGTGACCTGATAGGGCGCGAAGGCCAGCCTGCGCGCCTCGCCATCGCGATCCCCCATGGAAACCCACGTATCGGTGAGCACGCAATCCGCGCCGGCGCAGGCGCGGGCCGGATCCTCAAACAGGGTAAAGGCCCCCTGGCCGAGCTTGAGATCGGCCGCTGCAGGCGGGAAGCCGGGCGGCGTGCAGATATGCAGGAAAAATCCCAGCTTGGGCGCGGCGTGCAGAAAACTGGCCAGCACATTATTGCCATCGCCGATCCAGGCGAGGCGCGCCCCGGCCAGCGGGCCGACAAATTCTTCATAGGTCATCAGATCGGCGAGGATCTGGCAAGGATGGCTTTTGTCGGTCAATCCATTGAGCACGGGCACGCTGGAAAAGGCGGCAAACTCTTCGAGCAAAGCGTGCGCATTGGCCCGGATCATCACCCCATCGACAAAGCGCGAAAGCACGCGGGCGGTATCGGCCAGGCTCTCGCCCCGGCCCAGCTGGAGATCGGCAGCATTATAGATGGCGCTGGCCCCGCCCAGCTGGCGCATGGCCATTTCGAAACTGGCGCGCGTGCGCGTGGAGTTTTTCTCAAAGATCATGGCCAGCAGCCGCCCATCGAGCGGGCGATCGCCATCGGGCGCGCCCTTGGGCAGGCCGGCGCGCAGCCCTTTGCGCCGATGCGCTTCGGCCAGGATGGCGCGCAGATCCTGCGCCGCCAAGGCGGACAGATCGATCAAATGGCGATGGATCATCCGGCGGCGCTGCGCGCGCCGGTCAGCGCGCCATCCAGCGTCTCGACGGCCTTGGCGATATGGGCCGCCTCCACGATCAAGGGTGGGGCAAGGCGCAGCACATTTTCCCCGGCCACGCCAACCAGCAGGCCCTTGGCGCGGGCCTGTGCCTGCACCGGCTTGGGATCGGTGCTTAATTGCAGGCCGCGCAGCAAGCCCTTGCCGCGCGTGCCCAGCACCAAGCCGGGATGGCGATCCTTGAGGCTTTCCAGGCTTTGGCCCAATTGGTTGGACATGTCGCGCACATGCTCAAGAAATTCGGGCTTGATCAGCTCTTCGAACACGGCAAGGCCAACGGCCATGGCCAGGGGATTGCCGCCAAAAGTGGTGCCGTGCACGCCGCGCACCATGCCCTTGGCCGCTTCGCGCGTGGCGAGGCAGGCCCCCATCGGAAAGCCGCCGCCCACGCCCTTGGCCACCGCCATGATATCGGGAATGATGCCCGCCCATTCATGCGCGAACAGCTTGCCGGTGCGCCCGGCCCCGCATTGCACCTCATCGAAGATGAGCAGGGCCCCGGCGGAATCGCACAAAGCCCGCAATTCCTGGAGGCAGGATTCGGGAATGGCCCGGCAGCCGCCTTCGCCCTGGACGGGCTCCACCAGAACGGCGGCGGTTTGCGGGCCGATCGCGGCCCTCAACGCCTCATGATCGCCGAAGGGCAATTGCGCAAAGCCCGGCAGGCGCGGGCCAAAGCCTTCCAGATAGGAAGGATTGCCCGAGGCATTGACCGCCGCATAGCTGCGCCCATGGAACGAGCCGGAAAAGCCGATGATCTCGATCCGCTCCGGCTGGCCATTGGCATAATGATAGCGGCGCGCCATTTTCAGGGCGCATTCGATCGCCTCTGTCCCCGAATTGGTGAAAAACACCTGATCGGCGAAGGTGTGGGCCACATATTGGGCCGCCAGCTTTTCTTGGCCTTCCACGCGGAACATGTTGGAAAGATGCCAGAGCTTGCCCGCCTGCGCCGTCAGCGCCGCCACCAGCTTGGGATGGGCATGGCCCAAGGCATTGACCGCGATGCCGGAAATGAAATCCAGATACCGATCCTGCGCGGCGGTGAACAGGAACATGCCTTCGCCATGGGTGAAGACCTGTTCCGGCGGGGCATAGACGGGAAGGAGGGGGCTCGAACCGGCCTCAAGCATGGGGAGAATGCCTTGTATTGGAAGCGCGTGTTTGGGGCTGCTGGCCGGCCTCGTCAAGGGTGGCGGCGCGGGGAAGTGCTCCAACATCCTGCTGGCGGTAGATCTGACGCACGCTTTCGCAACGGCATGCGATCAGGCGGCTTGGGTGTGCATTGGCTCCTGCAATCTCCATCCATCTTCTGGATCGTCTTCAAACAAAAGCTGTTCTGCCCGCTTGCCCAGGATTTCGTCCAATTCCGCGATTCGCTGCAGGGGCTCGCAAATCGCTGGATTTCCCACAATTTTCTCCAAGTAGATCAACCGCAAAAGACGATCTGCTGTTGGGGTTACCCGATCCGTATCGCCCTTTTCCCAGCGCGCCAGGGTTTGCGAGTCAACACCCAAGATTGCCCCGAGCGCATGCTGCGTAAGCGCCAGTTCATGGCGCAAAAAGCGCACTTCTTTTCCGTTCAGCGCCTTTCTCTCGTTCACCAAAAACAAGCCAATCGTGCGGTGCAGTCCTTCAAGATCTTCGATTTGAATGGCGGGTCCACGCGGATTCTCTATAATCGTGAAGCCGTTCGCAAGATACACATCGTCCAGGCCGCTCTCGGTGTAATGGTGATGTTTGTGCATGTGGCACCAAATGTTTCCATTGCCATTTAATAAACGGTCACTACGTACATGTAATCGTGATCAGATAGTGCGACGACAACACGCACATACTTGCCGGCGCATCTTCGGCGCACACGACACCGCCAATCGCCCGTGGCGTCTCGATGCGGCCCTTGATCGATCGTCCCTCCTTTCAGAGTCTCGAGAACAAGGCGCATTGGCACGTTTCGCTCTGGGTCGCTCATCGCTTCGCGAGCATGACGCTCAACGGCAAACTTTCCTTCGCTGACAAGCCTGCGAATGGCTTGTTGCGCAAAATCCCTGTTCACCAGCAGAGGGATGACCGACTTTGGCATGAATCTATCATTATGATAGGTAATTGTCAAGATCAAATCTTGACAATTACTGCGAATCGGATCGTGCCGTCGGCGTGATCACCAAATTCCGTTTCCCTAATTGGCTAGTCGCTGGACATGGGGGCAATCCAAAGCGAAAGCCGGGATATTGACTTTGATACGATCCCCGGTGTGCAGGCGCGTCATTTCATAATGGCCGTGCATCAGGCCGCTGGGCGCGTGCAGCGGCGCGGCGCTGGAATAACTGAAGCTTTCGCCCGGCGCGATCACCGGCTGCTGGCCCACCACGCCCTGGCCGCGCACTTCTTGCGTTATTCCGGCCGCATCGGTGATGCGCCAATAACGCGAAAGCAATTGCACCGGCTCCTGCAGATGGTTTTCGATATCGATGGCATAGGACCAGACATAGCGGCCGGCCTCGATATCGGATTCACTATCCACGAAAGCCGGCTCGACACGCACCAGGATTCCGCAGGTGGTTTCCTGAAAGAGATCGCCGCCCATGTTAAACGGCCTCCAGGGCCTGAAGGAGATCCCCCTCCAGATCGGTGCAATCTTCCAGGCCCACCGATAAGCGCAAGGTTCCGGGGCTGATGCCCAAAGCGGCCCTGGCCTGCGCGGTCAGCCGGCGATGGGTGGTGGTTTCGGGATGGGTGGCGAGGCTTTTGGCATCGCCCAGATTGTTGGAAATCAGGATCAATTTGAGGGCGTTGAGCAGGGCCCAGGCCCCGGCCCGCCCGTTCTGCACTTCAAAGGCCAAGAGCGTGCCGCCGCCGCGCATCTGGCGCGCATGCACCGCGAAATGGGGGTGATCGGCCCGGCCGGGATAGAGCACGCGGGTGATTTTCGGATGCGTGGCCAGCCTATCGGCGAGGCGGGCGGCCGTGCGGGCCTGCGCCTCCACGCGCAATTGGATGGTTTCGAGGCCCTTCAGCAGCACCCAGGCATTGAAGGGCGAAAGCGCCGGGCCCGTATGGCGCAGATAATCCTTATAGAGCGCATCGAGCCGCGCGCGATCACCCAGAATGGCCCCGCCCAAGGTGCGCCCCTGGCCATCGATATGCTTGGTGGCCGAATAGACCACGATATCGGCCCCGAATTGCAGGGGATTTTGCGCTGCCGGGCTGGCAAAGGCATTGTCGGCGATCAGCAAGGCCTCGCGCGGCAGGATATCGCGCACGGCGGCGATATCCACGCCATCCAGCATGGGATTGGCCGGCGTCTCGATGAGCGCGAGCTGAACGGGGCGCGCACTGGCCGCGCGCCATTGCGCCAGATCGGCCCCATCGATCAAATCCACAGCGATGCCATAACGGGGGCAGAGATTTTCGAGGATCCACAGGCACGAACCGAACAAGGCGCGTGGCGCAAGGATCCGATCGCCGCTTTTCAGCGGGGCGAGCACGGCCGCCGATACCGCCGCCATGCCCGAGGCAAGGGCAAAGCAGGCCTGCGCGCCTTCCAAGGCCGCGAGGCGCTGCTCGAACATCGCCACGGTGGGATTGCCGTAACGGCTATAGATATAGCCCTCATCTGTGCCGGCAAAGCGCGCGTCCGCCTGCTCGGCGCTGTCATAGGCATAGCCGGAGGTCAGATAGAGCGCCTCGCTGGTTTCTTGATGGGCAGAGCGGCGGGTGCCGGAATGAATCAAGCGCGTGGCCATGCGCCAAGTTTGGGGATCGCTCATGGCATGAGGGATTAGTGAACGGGGCCCCGGCGTCAAGCGCCTTGGCGCAGACGCGCGAAGGCCGCCGCCAGCACGCGCTCAGCCACGCGCTCCGATTCGTTGAGGATCGGATAGCTCCAGGCAGCCAAAGGCAAGCGGAAGGGCCGCGCCGCGCCATGGGCCTGCAAAGCGCTATGGAAGGCTTGCAGCTTACCGGGCTGACCATCCACGGGCAGGATATGCACCGGCTTGCCGGTGGCTGCCGCCTCGGTGGCCATGGACACGCTATCGGCGGTGACGAGGAGATGATCGGCCACACCGAGCATGGCCAGATAGGGATTGGGCCCGATTTGATCCCACCATAGCGCGGAATGGGGCTTGAGTCCGGCTTCCAGCACGGCGCGGGCCGGTGCCCCGGTGCGCCGCGACAGCGAAACCATCAAGCTTGCGCCCGTGCGCGCCAGGCGCACCAGCGGCGCGGCCAAGGCGCTGGCCCGCTTGGCGCTGATCCTTTGGCGCTTGGAATCGCCGCCAATGAGCACCGCCAGACGCGGCGCAGCCAGGCCGAGCAGATGATGGTTTTCCTGCGCGGCGTCTTCCAGCAGGGCGGGATGGATGCGGTGCAAAGCCCCAAGGCTGGGGATCAGATTGGGCGCTTCCAGGCCATCATGGGCCGGGGCGACGATCAGATCGAATTCGCGCAGATTGGCCCGTGGATCCTGCAATTGCACGCAAAAGCAGGCGCGGCCGGCATAATGGCGCACGGCTTTGGTCAGCGCCGCTGTTTGGCGCCCGCAGGCGATCCAGATATCGGGCCAAGGCGGCCGGATCGGATCCGAGGCCAAAGTCAGCGCCTGGAGGGGCGCGGGTGTCCAATCGGGGGCCAGCCACACATAGGGCGTGCGCAACGCGACGCGCTTGACGCTGATCTGCGCGCTGGTACGGCGCGTGATGGCCTGCGCCAGGCCCAGCGCCTGATGGGCATGGCCGGCCTTGCCATCGCTGACCGCCCAGATCTGCAGCGGGATGGCGCGATCAAAGCCGGCGCTGCGCAAGGGGCCGGCCCATTATAGCCAACGCACTTTCAGCACTTCATAGCTTTTGGCCCCGCCAGGGGCGGTGACTTCGACGATATCGCCGGCCTCCTTGCCGATGAGGGCGCGGGCCACGGGCGATGTGATCGAAACCTTGCCGCCGCGCACATCGGCTTCGTCTTCGCCGACGATTTTGTAAACCGCCTCATCGCCGGAATCCTCATCCAGCAAGGTGACGGTGGCTCCGAATTTGATATTCGTGCCAGATAGCCGTGAAATATCAATCACATGCGCCCTGGCGAGCTTGTCTTCCAGTTCTGCGACGCGCCCTTCGATGAAGCTTTGGCGCTCTTTGGCGGCGTGGTATTCGGCGTTTTCGGAAAGATCGCCGTGGCTGCGCGCTTCCGAGATCGCGGCGATCACGGCGGGGCGCTCATCGGTCTTTAGCCGTTTCAACTCCGCGTCGAGGGCTGCATAGCCTTCGGCGGTCATGGGCACTTTTTCCATAGGTGGGATGATTCCTTACTGCGTCTCGCGCAAAGCGTTCTTACTCTTATGCAAAGCTGCACCTCGCTGCCCCGGTGCCAAGCTTTGCGGTGCCGATCATGCTCCAGCCGGAGAGGCCGTCAAGAGTAGCTCTGAAGGGCCGCCACGTCGAGCCCTGCTTTCGTCAGCCGGCGGATGGCCAAAGTCGCCGCGCGCGCGCCGGCCATCGTCGTGTAATAGGGAATGTTCTGGCTCAGCGCGGTGCGACGGATGGAAAAGGAATCGCGAAAGCTTTGCGCGCCTTCGGTGGTGTTGAAGACCAGATCGACCGCCCCGTTCTTCATGTGATCGACGATATTGGGCCGCCCTTCCGCGACCTTGTTGACGCGGGTCACGGGAATGCCAGCCGTTTCGAGGATGGCAGCCGTGCCGGCGGTGGCCATCAGCGTGAAGCCCAGCTCGATCAAGATGTGCGCCGGCTCCAAGATTGCCGGCTTGTCCCGCGTTTTTACCGAAAAAAATACGCAGCCCTGGCCAGGAAGGGTGGAGCCGGCAGCGATTTGGCTTTTGGCAAAGGCGGCGGCGAAATCCTCGTCCAGCCCCATGACTTCCCCGGTTGAGCGCATTTCAGGGCCCAAAATGGGGTCAACGCCCGGGAAGCGCCCGAAAGGAAACACCGCTTCTTTCACCGCCACATGGCTGGGGGGGGTGGTGCGCTCCAGCCGCAGATCGGCCAGCTTGAGGCCCGCCATGATTTTCGCCGCGGCGCCCGCATAGGGCCGGTTCATGGTTTTGGCCACGAAGGGCACGGTGCGCGAGGCGCGTGGATTGGCCTCCAGCACGAACACATCCTGGCCCTGCACGGCGAATTGGATATTGATCAGGCCGCGCACGCCAAGCGCCAGGGCCAAGACCTTGGTCTGTTCTTCGATGACGCGCACGATGGCGGGCGCCAAGGAATAGGGTGGCAAAGAGCAGGCGCTGTCGCCGGAATGGATCCCGGCCTCTTCGATCTGCTCCATGACGCCAGCGATCAGCACCTGTTCGCCATCGCACAGCGCATCGACATCCACTTCGATGGCATCGATCAGATAGGAATCGACCAATACGGGATTATCCCCCGAAGCGATGACCGCCTCGCGGATATAGCGCACCAGGCCCTCTTCATCATGGACGATCTCCATGGCCCGCCCGCCCAGCACATAAGAAGGCCGCAGCACGACAGGAAAGCCGATGCGCCTTGCCCCCTCCAGCGCCTGTTGCGCGGAATGCGCGATGGCCCCCTCCGGCTGGCGCAGGCCAATCTGGGCGAGCAGAGCGTGGAAGCGATCGCGATCCTCGGCCAGATCGATGCAATCGGGGCTGGTGCCCAAGATCCGCGCGCCTTCGGCGGCCAGCGGCCCCGCGAGCTTCAAAGGCGTTTGCCCGCCAAACTGCACGATGCAGCCTTCGATGTGGCCGGCCCCGCTTTCCACGTGCAAAACCTCCAGCACGTCTTCGGTGGTCAGCGGCTCGAAATAGAGCCGATCGGAGGTATCGTAATCGGTGGAAACCGTCTCGGGATTGCAATTGATCATGATCGATTCGCGGCCCAGTTCCCGGCAGGCATAGGCGGCGTGGCAGCAGCAATAATCGAATTCGATGCCCTGGCCGATGCGGTTGGGCCCGCCGCCGAGGATGACGATCTTTTGTGCGCTCGTCGGTTCGGATTCGCATTCGGGCTGGAGGGCCGCCCCCTCATAAGTGGAATACATATAGGGCGTGGCGGCGGCGAATTCGCCGGCGCAGGTATCGATGCGCTTGAATACTGGGCGTACGCCCAGGGCCAGGCGGTGGGCCCTGGCCGCGCGCTCGCTCACGCCCGCCAATTGCCCCAGACGTGCATCGGAAAAGCCATCGGCTTTCAGCGCGCGCAAAGCGGATGCCGATTGGGGCAGGCCATGGGCCCGCACAAGCGCCTCCTGGGCGATCAATTCGGCGATTTCGCGCACGAACCAGGGATCATAATGGGAGGCCGCGCAGATTTCCTCCTGGCGGAGGCCGCGGCGCAGCGCCTCGGCTACCACCAGCAGCCGATCCTGGCGCGGCTGGACCAGCGCGCCGCGCACCGCCGCGCGGCCCTGATCCTCATCGCCGGCCCCGGGCAGATCCACCTCGTTCAGCCCGCTGAGGCCGATATCGAGAG
>CAZAGL010000070.1:0-9944 GCA_964484435.1 uncultured Caulobacteraceae bacterium | reverse complement strand
GCAAACCAGCGCGGTGGGCATTGGCGGCGATCCGGTCAAGGGCACGGAATTCATCGATGTGCTCGATCTGTTCTTGAAGGATCCCGAAACCGAGGCCATCATCATGATCGGCGAGATCGGCGGGGCGGCCGAAGAAGAGGCGGCGGCCTACATCGCCGCCCATCCGATCAAAAAGCCCATGGTGGGCTTCATTGCCGGGCGCACGGCCCCCCCCGGCCGGCGCATGGGCCATGCCGGGGCCATTATTTCCGGCGGCAAGGGCGATGCGGGCAGCAAAATCGCGGCCATGGAGGCGGCGGGCATCCATATCGCCCCGCATCCGGCCGCTTTGGGCCGCACCATGCGCGACCTGCTTAAGGCTTAGCTACGCCTCGGCCATCGCCGCGTTCATGGCTTCTTCCAGCTGGGCGAAGCTGGGCTGCATATCGCTCGGCACGATGCCACGGCCGATTTCCACGGCCACTTGGGCGGCATTCCCGTGCAGATACGCGACCATGACATCCTTGATGATCTTGTAGAACGTGCCGTCCTGCTCGTTGACGGCGGCGATCCGGCTGGCCATCGGCCCGACAATCCCATAGGCCAAGAACACACCCAAAAAGGTGCCAACCAGCGCCGAGCCGATGAGCAGGCCCAGCTTTTCCGGCGGCTCGGTGATGGCCCCCATGGTTTTGATGATGCCCAGCACGGCGGCCACGATGCCCAAAGCCGGCAAGGCATCGGCCATGCCCTGCAAAGCATGGGCGGGGCCTTGGGTTTCGTGATGGTGCTTTTCGATTTGCTGTTCCATAGCCGTTTCGATCTGATGCGGATCGTCCAAGTTCATCGTGGTCATGCGGAACGTATCGCAAATGAAATCCACGGCGAAATGATCCTTCATGATCCGCGGATATTTCGAGAATATCTTGCTTTCCTTGGGGTTTTCAATGTGGCTTTCGAGGGCGACCACGCCCTTGGATTTCGCCAGCTTGGTCAATGCAAACAAGAGTGCCAATAAATCTTGAAAATCTGAGCGCTTCCATTTCGCGCCGGCCATGACCTTGCTGAATTCCCCCAACAGTTTCATGGAAACTTTGCTGTCATTGCCGATCAGCAAAGCCCCCAGGGCCGCCCCGCCGATCATCATCATTTCAAAAGGCAGAGAGTGCAGGATCACATCGAAATGTCCGCCGGCCAGCACGAAGCCGCCGAAAACCATGCCAAACAGGCAGACGATGCCGATGATTTGAAACATTGCGATGGACCTGAAAAGAGTCGATAAGGCCTCCATAAACCTGCTTTTGCTTAAAGCTACGTTTCATTTGCCGGCGCAAACGTCACGCGATCATGCGAAAATATGATTTTCCCTTCGCGCACACGCTTGTGATGCGCTGGCGCGCTGAGCGCGCTTTTGCCTTAACCTTCTGCGCGCTGTTCGTGGTGGGCTTTGGCAATTCCATGTTGCTGGCGGTTTTGCCGCCCATCGCGCGGGCCATTTCCTTGCCGGATCGCTATGTCGGGGCGGTGTTTTCCGTTTCGGCGCTGCTTTGGGTGCTGACCAGCCCCTATTGGGGCCGCCTCAGCGATCGCGTGGGCCGCCGGCCGATCATTGCGTTGGGCCTGTGGGCCTTTGCCGTGTCCATGGGATTGTTTAGCCTGGTGGCGGCGGGGGGGCTGGCGCGCTATTACGGGCCGATCGCGTGCTTTTTGGGCATGGCCGGTGCCCGGGCGGTGTTCGGGGCCATTGGCTCGGCCACTTCGCCGGCCGCGCAGGCCTATATCGCCGATACCTCCCCGCCGCATTTGCGCCTGCGCCAATTGGGCGCGCTGACTTCGGCCTTCGCCTTGGGCTCGGTCATCGGGCCGGCTTTTTGCGCGGGGCTCGCGGCGCGCTTTGGCTTGATCTCGCCGCTGGCCTTCACCACGGGGCTGGCCATTTTGGCTGGG
This sequence comes from uncultured Caulobacteraceae bacterium, assembly GCA_964484435.1. GTDB lineage: Bacteria > Pseudomonadota > Alphaproteobacteria > Caulobacterales > Aquidulcibacteraceae. The sequence goes on along the minus strand of CAZAGL010000070.1, from coordinate 8,018 downwards.
CTGGCATTGAATTTCCTGCTACCGAAGGCCCCGCCGCCGGATCGCTCGGGCCAGGATGCGCGCCTGCAGGCGGCCAGCAGCGCGTGGCGCCTGGCGCGGGATCCGCGCGTGCGCTCCTATCTGATTTTTGGCGCGGGGATTTCGCTGGCGGTGGGCGTGTTGGCGCAAACCTTCGCCTTTTACACTATGGATAAGCTCGATGTGAGCGGCCCGGCGGGGGCGGCACGTTCGGCGGCGGGCTTTAGCGCGGGGGCCGTCTCGCTGCTCATCGTTCAGCTTTTGGTTCTGCCCCGCATCCGCCTGGATAATCGCAAGCTCATGGTGCTGGGCGCGGGCCTGGCCGCCTTGAGCGTCCTGGTGCAGATCGCGGCGCACGATCTCATCGGCCTGATGGCCGCCCAGGCTGTGCAGGGTGTTGGCTTTGGCCTGTCCCGGCCCGGCTTTTCCACCGGCGCATCCCTGGCCGTGAAGCCTTATGAGCAGGGGGCGCTGGCCGGCCTGGTGGTGGCGGCCAATGGCGCGGGCTTTGTTATCTCCCCCTTGGCGGGAAATGCCCTTTATGAGGTGGCCGGCATGAATGCCCCGCTGCTGCTGTGCATCAGTCTTTTGGCCGGGCTGGCGCTGTTTGCCTGGTTTGATCACGCCCTGCGGCGTGCCAATCCCTGAAGGGCCCGCTTTTAGCGCGCCGCAGCTTTTTTGGCACGGGCCAGAATAAAGGCATCGAGGCGGCCGGTGGGCTTATAGCCCAGCTTGGTCTCCAGGGCGCGCACGGCGGCGCGGGTTTTGGGCCCGGCCGAGCCATCGGCTTTGCCGATCCGATAGCCCAATTGCGTCAAATACCGTTGCAAGGTGCGGATGCCCCGATAATCGAGCAAAGCCGAAGAGGTCGGGCGCGTCTTGAGGGCTGGCGGCGCGGGGCGCGGCGGGGGCGGGGCTTCGACGGCTTGGCCGTCTTCCTCCGTCGCGGCCAGGATGGGCGGGCCCACCCCGCGCAGCCGCGCAAGCAAATCAGGCGTGGGATAGCCATCGGCGGGGAGCAGCTTTTCGAGCTGATACGAGCGGATGGCCCGGCGCGTGGCGGTGCCGAAGGTGCCATCGATTTTGCCGGGCGAATGGCCGCGGCTGGCCAGCAGGGTTTGCAACTCGATTATCTCATCCTGGTTGAGATAGCCGGCATCGATCGGCCAAGGGGCCTGCAGCAAGGGCCGGCCTTCAAAGCCGCGCGCCAGCAGCGCCACGGTCAACGCATAGCGATCGGAGGGGTTATAGGCCTTGATGGCCTGGAAGTTTCCGAACAACAGCAAAGCCGGGCCATCCTTGCCGGCCGGCAGCCACAATTCGGCGGGTAGGCGCATATTCTGTTCCGGCCAGCCCCCATCGCGCGGAGCAATGCCAATCGAGCGCCAGGCATCGAGCGGGCGGGCGATTTCATCGGCCAGGGAATAGTTGAAATTGGGCGGCAGCGTGACTTCCGAAAACACCGGCTGGCCTTTGGCCCAGCCGCGCTGCGCCAGATATTGCGCGATGGATGCCAAAACATCCCCGACATCATTCCAGATATCGCGCCGCCCATCGCCGGACCAATCCTGCGCGTATTGCAGGTAGATATCGGGCATGAATTGCGGCTGGCCCATGGCCCCGGCCCAAGAGCTTTTCAATTCTTCGGGGCCGACATAGCCGCGTTCCACCATTTCGATCAAAGCCAGCAAAAACCCCTCAAATTGCGCGCGCCGGCGCCCCTCGGAGGCCAAAGTGGCCAAGCTTTGCACCGCGTTATAGCGCAGCGGAAAGGTGCCGAAATTGGTTTCCACCGCCCAGATGCCGGCGATCACATCGCCATCCACGCCGTATTTGGCCTCGATGGCGGCGAAGGTCTCGCCATATTGCTGGCGCAGCTGGATGCCCTTGGATATCCGTGTGGCGCTGACGCCCTGATTGACATATTCCCAAGGCGGGCGGGTGAATTCCGGCTGGTTCTGATCCTGGGCGATGACGTCCTGCGATGGGACAATCCCCGTGAGCAGCCGTTCCACCACTTGGGGGCTGCGCCCGCTTTGCACGGCGCGGTCGGCGAAGGCATTGCGCCACGCATCGAACTGGCCATCGCCCGAACTGGCAAATTGAATGGCCGCGTTCGCCTGGGAAGGCAAAGCCAAGAGCGCCAGCGCCGCGACGGAAAAGCCGGTCGATCGAAAGTGCATGGAATTGTCCTTTTTGCCGAGCCTGCAACGATCATGCCCAATGCGCCGGCCCGCTTGGCCCAGCAGCAGATGGATGCATAGCCCTAGTCGCCGCGGCTGCGAAGACATTGACTTCCCGGCCTGGCCCGTCTATTGGCACGCCCTTCCTGTTGCAGATTTCCGGTTACCGAGCCCCCGCGCGATGAAAATCAAAAGCTCTCTCAAATCGCTTAAATTGCGCCACCGGGCCTGCCGTATCGTGCGCCGCAAGGGCCGCGTCTATATCATTAACAAGGTGGATCCGCGCTACAAGGCCAAGCAGGGCTGAGCGCGCGCGCCTGCGCTTTGCCCGCGGGCTTTTTCGTCTTCAATACGTTACCGAATTTGCGCCGCGGCGTTTGCACACCGCTGCGGCTGCGGCTAAAGCCATGTCCCATGCCCCTGAGTGCGGGGGGAAAGGGTTGGAATGTTCGGGAAAATTCTCATCGCCAATCGCGGCGAAATCGCCTGTCGGATCATCCGAACCTGCCGGCGCCTCAATGTGCGCACGGCCGTCGTGTATTCGGCCGCCGATCGCGACAGCATGGCCTGCGAACTGGCCGATGAGGCGCTGTTCATCGGCCCGGCCCCGGCCAATCAGAGCTATTTGGTGATGGAAAAGATCGTGGCCGCGGCGCGCGCCTGCGGGGCCGAGGCCATCCATCCAGGCTTTGGTTTTCTCTCGGAAAAGCCGGAATTCGCCGAACTCCTGCTGCAGGAGGGCATCACGTTTATCGGGCCCAATCCGCACGCCATCCGGGCGATGGGCGATAAAATTGAATCCAAGCGCACGGCCAAGGCCGCCGGCGTATCCACCGTGCCCGGCTTTGTCGGGGAAATCACGGGCCCGGAGCATGCCGCAGAAATCGCCGAGGAAATCGGCTATCCGGTGATGATCAAGGCCAGCGCGGGCGGGGGCGGCAAAGGCATCCGCGTGGCGCACAACCGCAAGGATTTGCAAGAGGGCTTTCCCGCCGTGCGCGCGGAGGCCAAGGCGGCCTTCGGCGATGATCGCATCCTGCTGGAAAAGTTCATCGTCAGCCCGCGCCATATCGAAATTCAGGTGATGGGCGACAAATGCGGCAATCTGGTGCATTTGTTCGAGCGCGAATGCTCGATCCAGCGGCGCAATCAGAAGGTCATCGAGGAGGCCCCCTCGCCGCTGCTCGATGCGGCCACGCGCGCCGCCATGGGCGCGCAGGCTTTGGCCTTGGCCAAGGCCGTTGGCTATGACAGCGCCGGAACGGTGGAATTTGTCGCCTCCAGCACCGACAAAAGCTTTTACTTCCTGGAAATGAACACCCGTTTGCAGGTGGAACACCCGGTGACGGAGATGATCACCGGGATCGATCTTGTCGAATGCATGCTGCGTTCGGCCCTGGGCGAGGAATTGCCGTTTCGTCAGGAGGATTTGCGCATTAACGGCTGGGCGGTGGAAAGCCGCATCTATGCCGAGGATCCGTATCGCAATTTCCTGCCCTCCATTGGCCGCCTGCGCAGGTATCGCGCCCCGCAAGAGGGCAAGCAGGGGGCCATCCAGGTGCGCAACGAAACCGGCGTGCGCGAAGGCGATGAGATTTCTATCCATTATGATCCGATGATCGCCAAGCTGATCACCCATGGGCCTGATCGCCTCAGCGCCATCGATGCCCAGGCCCGCGCACTCGATGGCTTCGTGATCGAGGGCATCCAGGAAAACACCCCGTTTCTGGCGGCGGTGATGGAAGAGGCGCGCTTTCGCTCCGGCAATTTCACGACGGCCTATATTGGTGAGGAGTTTCCAAAGGGCTTTGCCGGCAGCGCCCCATCAAAGTTTCAGCGCGATGCCCTTCTGGCGGCCAGCACCTTTGCCCAAGCCGTGCTCACCCAGCGGGCCAGCAAATTGGGGCCGCCACAGCGCGGCGCGCTGGGGCGGCGGCGCGATTGGGTGGTGATTCTGGATGGCCAGGCCATCCCGGTTGAGCTGGAGACCGGTGAAGGCGGGGCCAAGGTACGCATCGATGGCGGGCCCCAGCGCCAGCTGGAAAGCGCCTGGCATCCCGGGCAGATCCTATTTGAGGGCGGGTTGGATGGCCAGGCCTTTGCGCTGCAAGTGCGCCCGCGCGCCGAGGGGTTTGCGCTGCGCCTGCGCGGTGTGCGCGCCTTCGCCATTGTGGCCAGCCCGCAGGCGGCGCGCCTGCGGGGGCTGATCCCCGAGCGCCCCGCGGCCGATACCTCCCGCCTGGTGCTGTCGCCCATGCCGGGCCTGGTGGTCAGCATGGAAGTCAAAGAAGGCCAGGAGATCAAGGCCGGCGAGGCCATGGCCATCGTCGAGGCCATGAAAATGCAGAATATCATCCGAGCCGAGCGCGATGGCATCGTGGCCCGCGTGCATGTGCAGGCCGGCGCGAGCGTCGCCGCCGATGAGATCCTGGCCGAGCTGAAATGAGCCCGGCATCCTGGTGATGCCGGCCTATTGCGAGCGCATCGCCTCGACCAATTGGCGGCGGTAATATTCCTGGGCCGCGTCGGGCTGGGCGGTCATCAGCTCATCATAAAAGAAATCCCCGTGCGCATCGGCATGCCCGCCCGGGATCGGGGCGGGGACGGGCAGGGTTTGGCACGCAAAACTGGCTTCGAACTGGCGCTTCAGCGCCGCATCAACATCATGCATGCTTGCCTCAATCTTGAGCGCCGCCAGGCTGGTGACGCCGTATTCGCGGATACCGCACGGCACAATGCCAGAAAAATGTGAAAGATTTGGCGCAACATTGAGCGCGACGCCGTGATAACTGACCCACCGGCGAATGCGCACGCCCAGGGCCGCGATCTTGGCCTCCTGCCCGTCGCCATCGATCACCCAGACGCCAACCCGCCCCTCGCGGGTAAACGCATTCACCCCCAGATCGGCCAAAGCCGCGATCAGCCAGCGCTCCAGGCGGCAGACAAAGGCGCGCACATCGCGCCCATGCGCCGCCAAATTGAGCAGGACATAGGCCACGCGCTGGCCGGGGCCATGATAGGTGTATTGCCCGCCGCGCTCGCTGCGGTGGATGGGAAAACGCTGCGGATTCAGCAGATCGGATGGCTGGGCGCTGAGCCCGGCCGTATAGAGCGGGGGGTGCTCCAGCAGCCACACGCATTCGCCTGCGCGCCCCTCGGCGATGGCCTGCGCCCGCACCTGCATGAAGGCTTGGGCCGGCTCATAGGGGATCAGGCCTTGGCTGTGTGCCCATTCGATCTCGCGCATGGCATTCATTCTTCCGCAACCATTGGCGTCCACTTGCTTATAGGCTCCACATGGGGATGCGCCTTGACCGTTGGAAGCCAGATCAATTCAGTAAAGGTGGAAATCACGGTCTTGTTGGGGCGAAGCCGCCTGGCCATGCATCAATTGCTGCGCATGGGGCGTGGGGCTTTGATCCAGCTCGATACCGGCGAATACGATCCGTTATGGATTTTGGCCAATGGCCATCCCATCGCGCGCGGCGAAATCACCATCCAGGGGGAGCGCTTGACGGTCACCGTGACCGACAAGGCCGATGTCCACGAATATTACGCCAATCTGGCGTAATATGCCTCACGCCTTGGCGATATAGGCCGCGATCAATTCATCGAGCACATCCAGCGGCACGAAGCCATTGGCCAGCACCGCTTCGTGGAAATCGCGCACATCGAATTTGCCGCCCAGCGCGCTTTGGGCCTGCGCGCGCAGCTTTTGGATGTGCAGCGAGCCGATGAGATAGGCTGTGGCTTGGCCGGGCAGCACGATATAGCGATCGATATCCTTGACGGCCTGCGCCCGATCGCCCGGCTGATTGGCCAGGATATACTGCACCGCCTGCTCGCGCGGCCAGCGCTTGGCGTGCAAACCGGTATCGACAACCAGGCGGATGGCGCGGCGCAATTCCAGCGTCAGGCGGCCAAACTCGGAATAGGCATCCTGATACCCGCCCAATTCCTTGCCCAGCTTTTCGGCGTAAAGGCCCCAGCCCTCGGAATAGACAGTATAGCCGCCAAAGCGGCGCACCCGCGGCAGGCCCTCCAGCTCCTGGGTGATGGCGATCTGCATGTGATGGCCGGGAATGCCTTCATGATAGGCCAGCGCTTCAAGCTGATAGAGCGGCAAGGCCGCCATATCCACGGTGTTGGCATAATAATAGCCAGGGCGTGAGCCATCGGCCGCCGGGCGCTGATAAAAGGCTAGGCCCGCGCTGTTTTCGCGGAAGGCCTCGACGGAGCGCACTTCCAGATCGGCTTTGGGCAAGCGCCGGAACGCGCTGGGCAAACGCTGCTTCATGGCGTTGATGGCATCGGTGGCCAAGGCGATGTAGCGGGCCTTGCCCTCCGGCGTTTGTGGCAGGAAAAACTGCTTGTCGGTTTCCACGAATTTGAAGAAGGCGTCGAGATCGCCCTGGAAGGCCACGCGGCGCAAAATGGCCCGCATATCCCCCTGCAGACGGGCCACGTTATCGAGGCCAAGCTGATGGATTTCCGCGGCGCTGAGGCTGGTGGTGGTTTGGGCGGCCAGGCGCTCGGCGTAGAAGGCCTCCCCATCGGGCAGGCGCCACACGCCGTCATCCGTGCCGGCCTTGGCCTCTTGGGCGCTGATGGTGGCCAGGATGCGCGCATAGGCCGGCTTGATCTTGTCCAGCAAGGCAGCGCGCGCGCCGGCCAACAGGCTGGCCTTTTGCGCATCCGGCGCATCGAGCTTGTTCACCTTGGTTTGGATATCGGCCCATAGGGGGCTATCCGGCCCGGGGCCGAACGGCGCGCCGGTGATGATGGCCTGCGCCGCGGGCGTGCAATAGCCATAGACGAATTTCGGGGCCAATATGCCGGCCTGGGCCGAGATCTCGCTGTTTTGCCGGTATTGATCGAGCTGGGCCCCCATGGCATTGAGCCGCGCCACATAAGCCTGCGCATCGGCCAATGTATCGACGCGGTGGTTATTGATCAGAAAGGTCGGGACGCCCGTCTGCACCCCATACATCTGATTGAATACGAAGCGGTGCTTCTGGAACGGGCGGCCCGCTTGGGCCCTGGCCAATTCGGCCTCGAACAGGCGCAAAGACAGCCTGGCCTGCGCATCGAGCGGGGCAGCCCCGAAACGGGCCCGCATCTGCGCCACATCGTTTTGCAGCGCCGCGAAATCCTCGGCATCGCGCGCATCGGAAACATCGTTGAGCCGATCATAGCCGCGTTTGTCGCCCAGGCTGGTGGCCAATTGGGGGCTGCGCAGAATGCGCCGCTCGAACACCTCTTCGAGATAGGCATTGAGGGCGGCGCTTTGATCTGGGGCGGGGCTGGCCGCGGGGGCGCTCGATGCGGGCGCGGGCGTTGCCGCGCAGCCGCTGATGGCAAATGCCCCAAAAGCTCCCGTGGTGAGCAAAGCGGCGCGGCGTGTCAGCATGTCCAGTCTCCCGGTTTTCATAAGCTATGGCCGGATCGCCCACGATCTGCAATCGTCGTGTGAGCGCCTGTCAGGCGCTTTCGATCAGGTGCTTCATCATCTGGGCCAGCGGGCGCGCGTGAACGCCGTTCGCTGCTGGCCAGGCAGCGTCTCCGCCATGCACGACAAAAGCTGCCTTCGGCTTCAACGCCTCACAGGCAAGATGGAAGCCTTTCGAAACCCTGGGCGCGCTGGTGAGCTTGATCTCGATCGCCATGTCCACCTGGCCGCCGCGCTCGAACACCAGATCCATCTCGGCACCGTCAGCAGTGCGGTAGAAGAAGGCTTGGCGGTTGTCGCCGGCGACGGCGATCAGGTTCTCGATGACGAAACCTTCCCAGCTGGCACCGGCGACGGGATGGCCGACG
>CAZAGL010000069.1:0-9955 GCA_964484435.1 uncultured Caulobacteraceae bacterium | reverse complement strand
GCCATGGAGCAAGCGGCCCCAGCCTGATCATCCGCGGCCCTCGCCGGATGCGTACAAACACACGAGGGCGTCCGGCACATAGCCGAAATGGTCTGACCCTTTCGGCGTGATCCCAAGATCAACGCCGGGCCAATCGAACTCGTTGTACTCATCGCAGATGATCCAGGATTTGGTAGCGTCGAGCCCAAGGTGGGCGCGCACCCGTGGCGGCACCTCGATGGCGGCGCGGGCCGGATCGGGCGCTTGCGTCGTGATGGGGCAGACGGCGACGCGCAGTCGGCCGGTCTCGGCTTTCACGACAACGATGATGATCAATCCCGGCCGGACTTTGCGGCCGGTTTCTTCACCGGCCTCAAGTTCGCGCCGCCAAAGATAGACGTAAGGGATGACCAGGCCCGGCTCGGGTGGCGGCATGGGCGTCGCGTCAATCGTCCATCAGCGCGTCCAGATCACGCTTGGCGCTCTTCACCGGCTCGGTCAGCGCCTCGGACATGACAGCCGGCATTTCCCAGGCAAACCGCGCTTGCGGCATCAGCTCGCGCACCCGGAGGAATTCCTCGAACTCGTGGGCGGATACAAAGTAGCCCAAGGTGACGCCGGTCTTCTGATTGGTGACCATCACGGGCGCCGATTGCGCAGTGAATGACCACTGGCCAAACCGGCCTGCGAATTCAGTTGAAGACATTTTCTGGATCGCAGCCATCAGGTACACCTTAATCTCGATATTCCGAAATATAGCGATATCGGCCAAGATCGGCAAGCCAGCTCCAGGGAAAGTATAAGGGGTTTATGCCCGTATACAGTCTATGAGCTATACTGGGATAAAGTCTCTATAAATCCGGCTGGCTGTCGTGACCGAGCTATGCGTGGTGACGTTTGGGCCGCAGCCATGCCGGCGTGGGACACGCACCTGTGGATAACTCGCGCACAATCCATCCCGCCCAGAGCCCAATTCAGGGCGAAACCTTGCTCGCCGGCTGGGACCCCAGTGGGACCCCAGAGCACGAATTTCTGAATTTCGGGCAATGTGGGCGGCTAAGTCATTGATATTATGGAGCGGGCGGCGAGAATCGAACTCGCGACATTCAGCTTGGGAAGCTGACGTTCTACCTCTGAACTACGCCCGCGCGCGCAGGCGCTGCGGTTTGTCTATCAAGCCGAACAATGGAGGGCAAGCGCCCCAAAGCCCGGGCAGGGCAAGCGCCCCAAAGCCCGGGCAGGGCAAGCGCCCCAAAGCCCATGCAGGGCAAGCAAGCAATCCAGGCTCAGCCGGCCGGCGGGGGCGGGGTCTTGGCCGCCGGCTCAAAAAAAGCACCGGCCGGCCCCGGAAACACCACCGGGCTTTCATGGCCATCGGCCGAAACGGCGGAGACGCCGAAAAACCAATCATCGATGACGATGCCGGGCAGTAGCAAGGAAATGGCACCGGCGGGTGCCTCCACGCTGATTTCCCAGTTTGGCACCGTGGTTTCGCGCCGCCAGACGCGATAGCCGGCCGCGCCCGGCACGGCCTGCCAGCTGACCAAGGTATCGGGCTTGACCGCCCCCTCGATGCGCACATTTTCCGGCGGGGCGGGGGCCAGCGCCAAAGCCGCCATGGCCAGCACATTCAGCCGGGTGACCTGCGCGAGATAGCGAAAATCCACCCCGTCCAGCGTATCGCCGAAGGGGCGCCCGCCCTCATAGCGGATATCTTGGTGCTGGCGATCATAGTTTTCCGCCCCCTCGGTGATGCGCACGGCCGGGAAGCCGGCCTCCAGTATGCGCACCTGATCCCCGCCGCGGCCGAAGCGATCGGTGCGGTAGATCATCGCCACGTCCAGATTCGGCAGGCGTTCGGCGGCCAGCCGATCGAGGAAGCGGGCCAGATTGCGGGCCGGGCTATCGACCTCCCCGCCATTATAGCGGCGGCGATTGGCCTGTTCGGCGGTTTCGGTGGCCTTGGTGCCTTCGGCAAAAACGCGCACGCGCGTGCTGTTCACTGCGCCGCCCGAGCCCTCGATATTGCCGATGATATCATTGTTGAGCACGGCCTCAACGCGCCAGCCTTGGGCCTTGGCATAATCGGCCAGGATCTTGCCGCCGAACAGGCCCTGTTCCTCGCCCGAAAGCACGGCATAGACCAAAGTGGCGGGGAATTTGCGCTTGGAGAGAACGCGCGCCGCCTGCAACACCGCGACCGTCCCCGATCCATCATCATTGGCACCGGGCGCATCGCTTTTGGCATCCAGCACGTCGCTGACGCGGCTATCGATATGGCCGGAAATGATGATGACGCGGCCGGGATCGGTCGTGCCACGCTGGATGGCCAGTACGTTCACCACTTGCGTGGGAAGTGGCAGGCGATCGCTGGTGAAGGTCTCCTCCGGCAGGGCGATTTCCAGGCAGCCGCCGCAGGCGCTGGCCAACGCGCGAAACTCCGCCTCCACCCAACGCCGCGCCGCGCCAATGCCGCGCTTTTCCGATTTGACATCGGAGGCGGTGTGGCGTGTGCCAAAGCGCACCAAACGGCTCAAATCCGCTTTGAGGCTATCGGCGCGCACCTCGCCAGCCGGGCCCTCCAAAGGCGCGCCATCCGCCCGCGAAAAGCTTTGCGCATAGGCGCTGGGGGGCGGGCCAAATAGGCAGGCCGCGAGCAGCGCTGCTGCACAGAAACGGGAAATTGACGGCATCGACAATCCTAGCGCAAGCTGGCCTCATGAAGGCTGTCGATCTTGGCGAAGCCAAGGGCCACGCGCAAGCCCGGGGGGGCGGTGGACGGAAAAGCCATTGCGCGACGATGACCGCCCCGCCCAGACCGGGGCGGCGGGCCTGCGACAAGCTGACAGTTGGACGGAGAGGCCGGCGCGGGCCGAACCGGAGAGATATCGCCCGAGGACGACGTTGGCACCTTAAGGCGGTCTGGTACCCATCTTTCTCATCACACGAATTGGCCGCCAGGGCCCAGCCTCGTCCAACAGACAGGGCCAATGCATCAACAAGGCCGCATTTCGTTTTGATGGTGCAATCTCAATCGAGCATCCGTACAACGCCAGACTGACTGGCCAGAGCAAGCGGCGAGCCTGTCTGCGTAAAGATCGCCATCTCGCCATGGAACAGCCCATTGGCGAGCCCCGCCAAACGGGTCTCGCACAAGAGCCAGTCGGTTGGCGCGCGCGCGTAGATGCGAAGCGCATTGTCGAGGCTGACGGCCCCGGCGCGCCGCCCGATATTGAAATGAATCGCCTCCGGCAAATAGTCCGCGACCAACGCAAGAAAGACGCTGGCGTGCGGAACGAAGACCTGCGGCGTTTTTACCCAAAAGACCAAACGACCATCACGGTCTATGCGCGGATCGTTGGCGATGCGCATATCAAGCTGGGCATGCAAATCCTCTGCATCCTCGCGAACAAAAGGAATGCGCGCACAGGTTTCTGGTGCCGGCGCTGTTGGCGGCGCGCGCCAAAAAATGTGCGTGGCCTCGTCGCGCGCGCCGAAGGACGCCGCCAGGCTTGCTGCTTCGCTGTCTAGTCCGTTGAGTTTGGCGCGCGCCTGTACGATGTTGCGCCCGGCCGATAGGATGTCTGCTGAAACACATGCGCTGGCACCAAAGCGCGGCGCGGAGAGAAACTGCGCGCTCGCTTGGATAAGTGGTTTGTCAGTCTCGGCCTCCAGCACAGCGACCATCGCTGCAACGCAGGCTCCGCCGCTCAAGTGTTTCGAGCCCGGCGCGCCAAGGCAGAGCCGGCGATCAATCGCGAACTCCCAAAGGCGGCGTTCCGCCACCTTATTCAGCTTGAGGCGGGCAAGGGTGGCGTCGGCGCTCAAGCGATCTCCTGCGCCGCAATGGCCTCTGCGATTATCGTCATCTGTTCAGCAAACCGCTTGCGTTCGGCCTTCGGCAAAGCCGAAAGCATGGCGCGGCAATTGGCGATGTCCTGCCGGCGGATCGCCTGCGTAACCTCCACGCCCTCATCGGTCAGATGCAGCGCGACAGCGCGCCGACTGTCTGGGTTCTCTGTTCGCAGCACGAAGCGCCGCTCAATCAGCCGATCAATGACCGATTGCGCGGTTGTCGGCGCCACGCCCAGAAACGCCGCGAGATCGGCACCGCGGCAACCTGGATGGCCCGCGATGAAATAGAGCGATTGGAAATCATGCGGATTGTATTTGATGCGCCCCTCCGCTGGCGGGAAGCGGGTTTCATCCACCGTGAAGGCGCGCAGCAAAGTGCGGATCGCGTCGAGCAGATTTTCCGCGTCACTCATGGCGCAGCCTTGCGCGATAATGCGCCGGCAAGGAAGACCAGCCCGCCTGCGATCGATACGTTTTTGAAGAACAAAGAGAGTTCCAGCGCCCGGATGCCGCCCTGCATCGTCCAAAAATTATGGAAGTACGCGTTCGTGGCCAGCGTAAAAATGGCCAGGGCCAGCGCCGCCACGGGCGCGCCAAACCGCCCAATCGCCACCAAGGCACCGCCGCCCAGCTCCAGCGCGATCACCAGCGGCAATAGGATCGCCGCCGGATTGAGCCCAACACGCTCCATGTCGGATATGGTCGCAGCATAGTTGAGGCTCTTGTTCAGCCCGCCGAGCAGAAAAAGCGAGGCAAGACCAATGCGCCCCCCGATCAGGGCCGCCGGCGCCCAACGCGTCATGTCCATCGAAAGTTCCTTCACATCTACGAAGTTCGCATTAGTATACACGAATCTCGTAGAAAAGGAATCCCCATGAAGGTCCAAACCCCGCGGGCGCTTTTCGCCATGTTGGCGCTCGCGCTCATTGGCATGGCACCCGCGTGTAGCCAAAGCATCGCCCCGCCGTCGGCTCCTCCAGCCTATGATCAGCCGGCCCCAGCAATGGTCGAGGGGCCCCATGCCCGCCACAGCACCACGCGGACAATCAATGCCGACGCCGCAACCGTGCGGACCTGGATCGAACAGGGACGAATGATGGAGGTGCTGAATTCAACGCCGCGCGTTTCCAAGCCGGCAAGCGCCGACATGCTCGCGGGCGTTTGGCCTCAGGAAGGCGCGGTGCGCCGCGTTCGGCAGGAAGATGGCCACTATGTTGCGGAACGCATTGTGTCGCGCAACGCTGAAGGTTTTGTCTATCAAATCTGGGCGCCGACGACCGCCGCCGGCCGCAATATCCTTTATGGACGGGGTGAATTTCGGGTGACGGCGCGCGAAGATGGCCGCAGTGATCTGACCTGGACCTACGCTTTGAAGGCCAAGCACTTTTGGGCGCAACCCTTTGTCGATGCCTTCGTGCGGGATCACTTCGCGCCGTTCATGGAAGCCGGGATGGACGCGTTTGCCGCAAGCGCCGCAGCGCCGGCTAAAGCGAGCGTACTCGAGCCAACGCCGCCCGAAGGGCAAAGTAAGAGGCCGTAAACTGGACCAGAGAACGAGTCTGCATCGAGGCGTGCCAAGTTGGCCGGGCGCGGCATGCAATCGCGTGAAGGTAGCCCTCGCAGACCGGCCTTGATCGGAGCCTTTTGCCCCCCCGAAATTGAACGTCCGCCACCGTCAATCCCCAATCTCTCCGCTCCCGCATTACGGTGGCGGCTGACGAGGCCGGGCCCGCAGCGCCGCCCGCGAATCCTTGTTTTGGACCAAATACCGGTCTACAAGTGGAGCGTGGAGGATTCTCATGCACGTCGCCGTCTCTGAAGCGAAGGCCCAACTCACCGACCTCGTCCGCCGCGCCGAGGAAGGCGAGGAAATCATCCTTACGCGCCACGGTCAGCCGGTTGTGGCGCTGAAAGCCATCAAGCCGGTGCCGCGCGCCATCACGCCGGCGGATTTGGATTGGCTGGCGGCCAATGCGATTGCGCCGAAACCAGGATTTGAAACGCCGCAGGAAAGCTTGCAAGCGCTGCGTGATGGGCGGGAAGCGTGAGCGCCTGTCTCGACGCCAGTGTCGTTGTCTCTTTGTTTTTGATCGATTCGTTTTCGCCTCGCGCACGCGCGCTCCTTGGCGCGGCCGAAGGGCCGATCGTTTCCGACTGGTGCGTGGTTGAAGTGTCCAGCGTGATTGCCAGGCAAGTGCGCTTGGGTGCCGTCACCGCTCAGGACTCGCGAGCGCTGTTTTCCAATTTCGATTCTTGGCGCGCGGGCCTTGCATCCGTGACGATAAGTGAAGCCGACATGCAGGCCGCCGCTCAATTTGTCCGCCGCGCCGACCTCGCCTTACGCGGCCCCGACGCCCTACATATCGCGATCTGCGCCCGCCTTGGCGCGAAGCTTCTGACGTTCGACGCGCGCCTCGGCGCGGCCGCCAATGTGTTGGGCGTGGAGACCAGCCCGTGACCAGATCGAGCTTATGCTGCAACCGGCGAAACTGCCCCCAACGTGTGAATTCGGCGGCTGCCCCAGCCAAAACCGAAACCCGACATTCCCAGCTAGGTTGACGCCCCAGCCTTACGGCCGGGGCACCTTGACGGGGCGGGCTCAGGCCGCCGCCGCCGCATCTCCGGCGGCAACGAGGATTGCCGCATCGACCACCAATGCCGAAGACACGGCCTTCATCGCAGGGGCTAGACCGCCTCGGCCTTGAGCCGACGAACCGCGTCGATCGACCAATTCACGGGATCGACATCGCCGAATTCAGCGAGCAGTTTCTTATCTTCCTCTGGGCCGCGTGCCTTCGCCAACTTCTCGGCTTTCTTCAAAACAGCCGCAAGCTTCTCAGCATCAGCCACGCGCAGCGGGATGAGCACCCCAATTGTCCGCTCGCCGATTTTCACGGGCGTGGCACCATCCAGCCCACGAATGGTTTCATCAGATATCGTTTGCAGATCGCGAAGGTTGAGCCAAGTCATGCTGATTTTATACTTGCAGTGCTAAGCTCAATCAAGGTTGGAGTGGGAAGCGCCCCTAGCCAAAACGCCCATCGGCCCAGGCCGGCAGGCTGGCGGGCAGGCCATCGAGCGGGCCGGAGGAGAGCAGCAGCACCACATCGCTTGCCTGCATGTCGCGGGCCAATTCCGCCTGCACCTGGCCGGCATCGGCCATGGCGCGCGCCGCGATCCCGGTGCCTTGCACGCGCGCCACGATTTCCCCTTGCGACAATTGCGCGTGCGAAGCCGCGCCATGCGCCGGCGGTGGCAGGATCAGCACCAAGGAAGCCTTGGCGAACACCTGGTCATACCAGGCCAAGGCCTCGCGATTGCGCCAGGAAAAGGCGTGCGGCTCGAACACCACGATGCGCCGCCGGTGGGGAAAATGCAGCGCGATGGCCTCGATCGCCGATTGCGCCTTTTCCAGCGAGGAGCCAAAGCCTTCATAGATGGGCGCGGCCGAGGCGCGCGTTTTCTTATCCAGCCGGCGGGCCACGCCGCGAAAGCCGGGGATGGCGGCCTGCAGGGCCTGTGGGCTGACGAGAGCCTTCGTCAACAGATAGGCGCAGGCACCCGTCAGGTTTTCGATATTGTGCAGGCCCAACAGCTCGGTTTCCAGGGGCAAGGCCAATCCGTTCGGGCCGGTCAGCGTAAAGCGCGTGCGCTCGCCGATGGCGATATCGCGCGCGCACCAGCCGGGCCCATCCCCCAGGCCATACCAAACCACTTCGCGCCCCGCCGCGATGCGCGCCAATTCAGGATAGCCGCGCGCGCAGCACAGCACGCCGCCGGCCGGAAGCTGGGCCACCAGATCGGCGAACGGGCGCTGATAGCTCTCGAACGTCGGATACATGTTGAAATGATCATGGGTGAGAGAGCTGATCAGGATGTCCCTGGCCCGATAGAGCAGGAATTTGGCGCGGCGATCCTCCTCGGAGATAACATATTCATCGCCCTCCAGGATCATTTCGGGATCGCTGCCCCAATGGCCGGTGCGATCGAGATCCAAGGGCACGGCCCCGATAAACCAGCCGGGATCGCGCCCGGTGGCGCGCAGCAAATAGGCGATCAGCGCCGTCAACGTGGATTTGCCGAAGCTGCCGGCCACGATCAGATTGGCGCGGTGTTGCGTATGGGCTGCCAGAAATTGCGGGAAATTGCTGCACGGGATGCCCCGCTCGCGCAGCGCCAGCAATTCGGGATTTTCCGCCCCGCCGAGCTTGGCGCTCGCCCCGATTATGGCCTGATCGATATGAGCAGGCAGCAAAGCGGCATCAAAGCCGTTGTGGAAGGGCGCGCCGATCCGCTCCAGATAGGTGGAAACGGGGGGAAAGGCCGCTTCGTCGGAGCCCGAAACGCTATGGCCTTCGCTGATCAACATGGAGGCCAATGCGCTCACGCCGGCACCGGCAATCCCAAGACAATAAATCTGCATGCCTTCCTGTAGCCGGCAAAATGGATCCGCGCGAGGGGGCGTTGCCTTCTTGAGGGCACCGGTTCACACCTGTTCGCATCCAAGGTGAGTCATGCGATTTTTTCGAGGTTTTTGCATCATCCTGTTGCCGTTTCTGCTGCTTGGCCCTGCCCAGGCGCAAATCAAGCCGCGCGCCGATCGCATTCAATCGGCCGAAATCGTGCCGAGCCCGGCCGAATTGGCCGCCGAGGAGCGCCTGTTCGCCAATGCCATCGCGGGCCTGGCACCGCAGCGGCCGGGCCAGCGTGATGTCTATGTGCTCGCGGCCGGCCTGTGGGATGATCATGTCTTCCTCAACGAGGCGCAGCAAAGCGCCAAGGTGCTGGCCAATCGCTTTGGCGCGCAGGAACGCACCTTGGTGCTGGCGCAGGGCGCGCAGGCGCGCGAAACCGGCCTGCCGGCCGCGACGCCGGCCCAGTTCAATCGCGCACTGGCAGCCCTGGGCGATGTGATGGACCGCGCGGAGGATGTGCTGGTGCTGTTCATCACCTCCCATGGCGCGCAGGCCCAAGGCGCGATCTTCCAGGAAACAGGGCGCCTACAGGCGGTGCTGAGCCCGAATGCCTTGGCCGCCAGCCTGCGCGAGACGGGCCCCGAGCACCGCATCGTGATCGTTTCGGCCTGCTTTGCCGGCCAATACAGCGCGGCCTTGGCCAATCCCAAAACCATCGTGTTGACCGCTTCGGCCCCGGATCGTTCCTCCTTTGGCTGTGAGCCGGAGCGGGACTGGACCTGGTTTGGCGATGCCTTTTTCAACGTGGCCTTGCGCGGCAAACTGCCGCTGCTGGATGCCTTCGAACAGGCCAAGGCCACGGTCCAGGGTTGGGAAATCCGCGAGAGCCAGCGCGCCTCCAAGCCGGGGGTTTTTGTCGGCGAGGAGATGAAAGCGCTGCTGCCGCAGATCGAAAAACTGGGTCAGCGCCCCTCGAATTGATCGGCCACCAGGCCGAGCGGGGCCGCCGTGGTGCGCTTGGCCACGCGGATGACGATGCGCGATTGCACCTCGGAAACCAAACCGAGGCTAAGCATGTTATCGCGCAGGAAATCGTCATAGGCATGCATATCGGTGGTGACGATGCGCAGCATGTAATCGGCGGCCCCAGCCACGGTGGCGCAATCGACCACTTGCGGCCAATCTTGAACCGCGCGCTCGAAGATTTCCAGATTTTCCCGGGTTGGCAGCGTCAGCTTGACGCTGGCGATGACTTCGAAGGCGAGGCCGATGCGCTCCAGATCCAGCAGCGTGACGCGCTTGGCGATGATGCCGGCCTCTTCCATGCGCTTGATGCGCCGCCAGCACGGGCTGGAGGACAGGCCGACCCGTTCGGCGATTTCGGCCACGGGCAAAGTGGCATCCAATTGGATCACATCCAAAATGCGCGCATCGATGAGATCGAATGGAGCTGTCATGGCCTATCCCCGCTGGCAATTCCATCAGATTGGCAATTTTTCGGCGCTTTTGGCAATACAATCTGCGAAAAAACCCACGCCGCGCAAAATCATTGCGCGTGCGAGCAAGTGGCGGCCAAGCCGGCGCGGCCCCGATCGTGTGGCGCTTTGGGCGCTTGCGCTGGGCGGCCCGGATCGCTACCTGTGCCGCTTTGCGGTGGCGTAGCTCATCTGGTTAGAGCGTGGGATTCATAACCCCAAGGTAGGTGG
>CAZAGL010000068.1:0-10139 GCA_964484435.1 uncultured Caulobacteraceae bacterium | reverse complement strand
ATAGAGCCATTGAAAAACTGTGCGCCATCCCGTTTCGCCGTTTTCGCTTGGCTTCGAGCCAGGCCAGCTTTTCGAAGCGCTCGAGCCCGTCTTGGCAGGCCAAAAGCCGGTGGAGCAAGGCGGCTGGATGCTGGGGCTTGCGCGTTTGCGGTGCCGAAGCCGGCGGCTGGATGGCCCAGCGGCTAAGCTGGGCGCTGAGCCGAAAACGCGCGACATAGGGCGGGCCGAACGGGTGCGGGGGCAGCAAAATCCCGCTGATATGGCCCCGCCGCCGCGCCGGCGTCATGGGCGGGGGAATGATCGCGTTGGCTCGCTGGGTGATAGCGAGGCGCAGCAGCGCCTCGGTTAAACGCAGTTTCCAGCGCAACTCGGTCTGCATCGCTTTGCTGTCAAGCAGGCGACGAAAGGCATGCGGGCTGGCGATCTTTGCCCAGGCATCGGCCAGCCAGGCCCGCGCCGCGGCCAGACGGCTCTCGGCTGTCTCCAAAATCTCGGCGAAACGGCGCATCCAGGACATGGGCGCATTATGGCTTGGCATTTTTCAGGGCGGATAGATTACGCCTCATCCCCGGTTCGGCGCAGCCGAAGCCGGGGATCCAGGGGCGTGCAATGATGCGCTTGCAAAAGGTCTGGATCCTTGGCTCGGCCCGCTGGGCCGACCAAGGATGATGGGGTGGGGGCGCCGCCGCGCAGAAGCAAATTTTGGATACGGTCGCCGATGGTAAACTTATAAGACCGTGGAAATTTTTCCAATTTCTGTGAGATCCATACTAGATATTGGAATATTTCTTCAGCTATTATCTTACCAACTGGCGTTTTTGCAATATCTACCATTTACAATTCAACAATTAATTGAAAGTTCGGGCAACTCGGAACCCTACATCGCTGTTCCGGTACGTTGGCGTGTCCCTGCTCCGGTTTGCAGAGCGGCGATCCGCGGGATCGTTGTCCCACGAGCCACCGCGATACACGCGGTACGAGGATTCTTTTCCTACCCATGCAGACCCATCAGCCGGCGCACCATCATAAGTATTATGAAACGAATCCTCGCACCATTCCCAGACATTGCCATGCATCTCATGAAGGCCGAAGGGATTGGCCGGGAAAGATCCCACAGGCAGGGTCTTTTGGCGATATTCCCCCTTCTTGCCGCTGCCATAGATGAAATTGCCATCATAATTGGCCTGATCGGTGGAGATCGTCTCGCCAAAGCTGAAGGGCGTCGTCGTGCCGGCCCGGGCTGCATATTCCCATTCGGCTTCCGAAAGCAGGCGATAGGCATCCGGGCGGCCGGTTAGGCCCGCTTTGTCGTTCAGCCAAGCAATATAAGCCTGCGCATCCTCCCAGCTCACATTGATCACCGGGCGGTTCCCCCGGCCCCAGCCATTATCACCTGGCCTGTGCAGCTTCGCACCGGCGGCGATCGCTGCATCCCACTGCGCAAACGTCACCGCATGCTGGCCCATGGCGAAGGGATAAGCGATCGTCACTTCGTGCTGGGGCCGCTCATCATCGCCCGAGCCTTCCTCGCTTTTGGGCGCGCCCATCACAAAGCGCCCGGGCGGGATGGCGATCATTTTGGGGTTCGGCCAATCGGCAAGGCCGGGCAGCTCGATCGCGAAGGCGCGCTCGGATACGGCCCGCCCGGCTTTGGCGGCTTCGGCCGCGCGGCGGGGCGCGGCGCGGCGGGCCTCCTCGGCCGCTCGCTCCGCCCGCTGGCGCTCCTCGGCCGCCTGATGCATGGCGGCTTTGGCCTGGGCTTCCAGCGCGGCAAAGCCCGGCTCGCGCAGGAAAGCGGCGATGGCGGCGGGATCCGCCTTGTCCACCGCGCCCCAGGCCTCCAGCTTGCGCTTGCGCAAGGAGGCCTCGAAAGCCTCGGGCGAGCCCGAAAAATGCGTGCTGAAATCGCCATAATCATGCGGGTCGAGGCTTGACGCGATCTGCGCCCAGGCGCGCGCCGAAGGGCTATCGGCCGGGCCTGAGGGCGCCTGCGCAGGCGCTTGCGCCTCCGCGGGCGGCACGGCGGCCGGGCCGGCTTTGCGCGCCGCCATCTGCACCAATTGCTTCAATCCGGGCCGGTTCAGCTTTTCGGCGATCGCTTTCATCAGTTCGAGGAATCCCGGGTGATCCACATCGCCCGCGAATGTCTCCAGATCGCTCACATGCCGGCCGGAGAATTCGGTGGAGTGCGCCTCCAGCACCAAAGGCGCGATGCGCACCGTGATCAGGCGCTGCAGGCTTGCCGCCACGCGCGCCTCCTTCTTCACCCAGGGCCGCGAAAGCGCGTGCGGGCTCCAGACGCCAACAACGCATTGGGCGGCGCGCAGCGCGCGATCGATCTCGTCTGGAAACTCATCGGAGCCATCGAGGCCCTCAATGTCGAAAAAGGTGCTGAGCCCGAAGCCCTGCAAGGCCTCGTTGATCGGGCGCGCGCGATCGATCTCCCTGCGCGCATAGGAAATGAACACATCGACCATGCCAGCCGCCCTCCGTTCACCGGTGGGCTTAGCAGGCGCGCGCGCGCAAGTCATCGCCTGATCCTGCCCGGCCAGCCTCGCTTCGATCCCTTCCCAGGCGGCATTGGACAGGCCGCCCCCCATCAGGGCGCGGGCCCGCCCAAAGAGGCGCGCAAAAAATCGATCCCCGCACGCACTTTGCGCGGCAGATATTTGCGGCTCGGATACAAAAGCCAGGCCGCCGTATCGAAGCTGGTGGCCGTGACATCGTGCTCCGGGAAGAGATCGATGAGCGCCCCGCTGGCGATATCCTCCCCGACCAGCCATTGCGCCAGCAGGCTCGGCCCCAGGCCGGCCAGCGCCAGATCGCGCAAGGCCAGCGCATTGGAAGCGAGCAATTCGCCGTGCACGGGCACGTTTTGCGTCTTGCCCTTGTGCCGGAACAGCCAGCGGGCCCGATATTCCGGCAAGGCGAACAGCAGGCAGGATCGGTTGCCCAGCTCGGCGGGCTCCGCCGGCATGCCCGCTTTGGCAAGATAGGCCGGGCTGGCCACGACACGAAACCGCGTGGCCATCAGCCTGCTGCCGATCACGCCCGCGCCATAGCCCGAACCAAGCCGGATCGCGAGATCGATCTTGTCGGCGATGAGATCGACATTGGCATCGCTCAAGACGAGATCGAGGCTAAGGCGCGGAAATTCCGCGCGAAAGGCCGGCACCAAGGGGATGATCACCCTTTGCCCGAAGGCCACCGATGCCGTCAGCCGCAGCGTGCCCGACGGCCCATCCGAGCGCGCGCGGACCAGCTCGCGGGCGGCCGCGAATTCTTCCAAAATGTTCGTGACCCGGGATAAAAACGCCTCGCCGGCCTCGGTCAGCACCATCGAGCGCGTGGTGCGCTGCATCAACAAGGTGCCCAGATCCGCTTCGAGCGCGGCCAGCGCCCGCGACACCTTGGACACATCCACGCCGCGCCGACGCGCCACAGCCGAAAAGCTGCCATGCCGGGCAATTTCAACAAAAAGTTGCAGCGTGTCCATATCCAACGCGGCGGATCCTGGCGGGCAAGGGCGATATCATTGCCTCATGTTTCGAGGCGAGGCCCGCGCGTCAAGCCCCTTGCCACAAGATCGAGGCATTGGCCTGGGCCGGATCGGTCAGCCCGCAAAAGCCCATGGTCAGATCGAGTTCGCGGGCGATGATGTCCAGCGTTTTGGTCACGCCGGCCTCGCCCATGGCCCCGAGGCCATAGAGGAAGGCCCGCCCGATCATCACCGCTTGCGCGCCCAAAGCCAGCGCCCGCAAGACATCCTGGCCGCTGCGGATCCCCCCATCGAACCATAGCGCCACCTCCTCACCGACCGCCGAAGCGATCGCGGGAAGCGCGCTGATCGAAGATGGCGCGCCATCGAGCTGGCGCCCCCCATGATTGGAGACGATGAGGGCATCGGCACCGCAATCGCGCGCGCGCCGCGCATCATCGGCATCCATGATCCCTTTGAGCACGAACTTGCCGGGCCATCGCTGGCGGATCCAGGCGAGATCGGCCCAGTTGAGCGCGGGATCGAATTGCTCGGCGATCCACCGCGCCAGCGAGCCGCTATCGGTGATCGAATCGGCATGGCCGATCAGATTGCCAAAGCCGCGCCGGCGTGTGCCCAGCATGCCCAGGCACCAGCGCGGCTTGGTGGCCATGTCCACCAGATTGGCCAGGGTCAGGCGCGGCGGCGCCGACAGGCCATTGCGCGCATCCTTGTGGCGGATGCCCAAAACGGGCAGATCGAGCGTGACCACCAGCGCCGCGCAGCCGGCCGCCGCCGCGCGCGCGATCAGCCTTTCGATGAAATCACGATCGCGCATCATATAGAGCTGGAACCAGATCGGCCGGGGTCTGGCACCCGCCACCTCCTCGATCGAACACACGCTCATCGTCGATAGACAAAACGGAACACCAAACGCGGCGGCGGCGCGAGCCGCCAGGATTTCCCCGTCGGCATGCTGCATGCCCGTCAACCCGGTCGGCGCGAGCGCGACCGGCATGGCCACCGATTCGCCCAGCATGGTCGATGCCAAGGAGCGCCGGCTGATGTCGATCCCCACGCGCTGGCGGAACATCAGCTTGGCGAGATCGGCTTCGTTGGCGCGATAAGTCGTTTCGGTCCAGGAGCCGGAATCGGCGTAATCATAGAACATGCGCGGCACGCGCCGTTTGGCCAGGCGCTGGAGATCGGCGATGTCGGCGATGTGGCGCATGGCAATGTCAGCCGGCTTTGATGCGTTTGGATGGCCGGCCAATGCCATCCACCTCGACTTCGATGGGATCGCTGTGCTGCACGGATCGCTTGGGCATTATCAATTCTCCCCAGCCTTAGGATGGGCCGATCACCACCCATCGCCCGGCTCCTGGCAGGCGATTGAAGAACTCCAGCACGGCCGCGACGGCAAGGATTTTTTGCCTTCCCAACGGGATGGCGCCGATTTCGGCGTCGGGTTCGTCGGCCCCGCAGCGATGATCCGGCAAACGCATTCATTGTGCGATCGATTATTGTTGCGCACATTGCAAATATGATTTGATCAATGAGGCGTTTTTCGTCGAGCCTGGCATGAATATATGGCTCTCCAGCGGCGCTTGGCCGCAAGCAACAGATGGAGAGATGTCATGGAAATCAGAGGTCAAATCGCCCTCGTCACCGGCGCAAATCGCGGCATTGGGCGCGCAATCGTGGGCAAGCTGCTCGATGCCGGGATCACGAAGGTCTATGCCGGCGCGCGCGACACGGGCAATCTTGCCGATCTCGTTGCCCGGGATCATGGGCGGATCGTGCCCTTGACCCTCGATGTCACGGACCGGGCCGGTGTTGATGCGCTCGCCGCCAAAGCCAGCGACGTCACGCTGCTGGTCAATAATGCCGGCGTGTTGGATTTCGGCGGCCTTCTGGAGGCAGAGGAAACGGCGCTGGCGCGCAATTTTTCGACCAATTTCTTCGGCAAGCTCAACATGGCCCGTGCCTTCGCGCCGGTGATCGAGCGCAATGGCGGCGGTGCCATCGTCAATCTGCTGACGCTGGTGGCCCTGGCCAGCATGCCGGGCCTGTCGATCTACAACGCCTCCAAGGCCGCCGCCTGGTCGATGACCCAATCGCTGCGCGCCAGCCTGGCAGCGCGCAAAATCTCCGTGTTCGGAATATTCCCCGGCGCGGTCGATACCGACATGCTCAAAGGCGTCGAGATGGCCAAAACCAGCCCGGCCGACATTGCGGAGGCGATCATCGCCGGCATCCTGGCGGATCGCGAAGATATCTTCCCCGATCCCATGTCGGCCCAGATGTACACCGCCTGGAAGGCCGATCACAAAGCCGTGGAGAAGCAATTCGCGGCGATGTAATCGGCCAATTCCATCCTGCGGGGCCGGGCGCCCGCTCCGGCGCGCCGGCCCCCCATTTTTCTGCAATGAGAGACTGCCATGACCCATGAAATCGATCTTTCGGGCAAAACCGCCCTGGTAACCGGTGCGAGCCGGGGCATCGGCGCGGCGACGGCCCGCAGGCTGGCCGCGGCGGGGGCGCACGTCGTGCTCGCCGCCCGAACAGCAGAGGCAATCGCGGCCCTGGCGATCGAGATTTCCGCCGAAGGCGCAAAAGCCGATTTCGTGGTGTGCGACGTGACCCGCTATGAAGATGTGCGCAACGCCGTGCAGCATTGCATCACCACGCATGGTGGGCTCGATATCCTGGTCAACAATGCCGGCTCGATCGATCCGATCGCGCGGCTCGCCGATAGCGATCCCGCGCTTTGGGGCGCGGCCGTCGATGTCAACATCAAAGGCGTTTATCACGGCATGCGCGCGGCCATTCCCGTCATGGATGCACAAGGCGGCGGCACGATCATCACCATCGGTTCGGGCGCTGCCAACAGCGCGCTCGAAGGCTGGAGCCATTATTGCGCAACGAAGATCGCGGTGAAAAAGCTGACCGAATGCGCGCACAAGGAGGTCGGCGAGCGCGGCATCCGCGTCGTGGGCCTCAGCCCCGGAACGGTCGCGACCGACATGATGGCGAAGATCCGCGCATCCGGCATCAATCCGGTCAGCCAGCTCGATTGGTCGGCGCATATCCCGCCGCAATGGGCCGCTGAAGCGGTGGCCTGGCTGTGCACGCCGGCCGCCGATGCCTTTTTGGGCACCGACTTTTCCCTGAAAACCGAAGAAGGCCGCAGAGCCGTTGGCCTTGCCTAATTCAAACGCCCGAACCAGCTTGCCGGAGTTATCCCTATGAGCCACGACTTTCTCATCCGCAGCGGCGATAACCGCGCCATGGATCGCCTCGCAATTGCCGATGCAGCCTATGTGTACGGGGCCGCTGTTGACATGCTCGGCAACAATCCGGTGACGCCAGGTGTCTCGGATGTGGCCCTCGAAGAGGCCGTTGCCCTTATGGCGCAGGCGTTGACACCTGATGCGCGCCTGAGGCTGCTGCTCGCTGGTGCTGACGGGCCCGCCCAGCCGCTTGGCACAGGCGGGCCGCGCGCCGCGGCTGAGGCCGTGCACGCCTATTTCACCGCTTACGGCTATGTCGCGACCTACCATCCCGTTAGCAATATCCGCATCGCGTTCACCGGATCGGCCTCGGCAAAAGCAACCTGCCGCATTCCCTGCTATCACTGGTTAGCGGACGGCCGGATGCTGCTCACCCCGGTCAATTACGAGGACCGTCTGATCTGCCATAACGGGGCCTGGCAAATCGCTGAGCGCGACATCTTCGCCGCTCGCTTCTGGATCACCGAAGGCTATACACCCAACCCCCTTGATCCCAAGTTGAACCGAACAGCTTGAAGCGTTTTATTGATTATGCGCATTTTCGGGCACCAAATCACAACTATACTTTTGTTAAAAACCCGCTCGCCGGATCTGTAGGATCGGATCGCGCAACCGAAGCGAGCCCCTCCTCGATCACCTCCCAGCCCGCACCCGGCCGGCAGGCCCCCTGCGACAGCACGCGCCGCCAAATCCGCCCGCTCGTCGTCACTCAAGATCAATGCTGGAAGCGGGCGACCGCGCGTGAAAAACCCTTGTAAATCCTGCAAGAATTATCACACGAACTTATGACTCGGGATACGAGCGCATGCCCTAGGACCGCAAAACCTTCAGACTATCCAACAAAATCAACACGAAGTGGCGGACAGGGAGGGATTCGAACCCTCGGTAGAGTTTCCCCTACACTCGCGTTCCAGGCGAGCACCTTAAGCCACTCGGCCACCTGTCCGGGAGCGCGGGACTATACAGAGCTGCGCGCGCCAATCAACGCCTGCGTGAACACCCTTTTGCAAGACAGTTCGGGCCCTTACTTATCCGCCAAAGGAGTCCCCGCCGATGTTGTTCGCATCCAAGAAAACCCAAATGGTCAGCAAGGAAGAGGCTTTGCCCGGCAGCGGCCTGCCGATCCAGACCGCCGAGCGCCACCATGTCAACAAACAGCCCATCACCGGCCCCGTGCCGCACGGCCTGGAAGAGGCGTTTTTCGCGCTGGGCTGCTTTTGGGGCGCTGAGCGCAAATTCTGGCAAACGCCGGGCGTGGTGTTCACGGCCGTGGGCTATCAGGGCGGCTATACCCCCAACCCGACTTATGAACAGGTCTGCTCCGGGCGCACTGGCCACACGGAAGTCGTGCGCGTGGTCTTTGATCCGTTGAAAACCAGCTTCACCAAATTGCTGGCGGTGTTTTGGGAAAGCCATGATCCCACCCAAGGCATGCGCCAGGGCAATGATCTCGGCACCCAATATCGTTCGGCCGTTTATGCGGCCAATCCCCAGCAATTGATCGCCGCGCAGGAATCCAAGCGCGTCTATGAAGCCGCGCTGCGGGCCAAGGGCTTTGGGGCCATCACCACGGAAATCGCCCCGGCCGCGCCGTTTTATTACGCGGAAGACTATCACCAGCAATATCTGGCCAAAAATCCTGGCGGCTATTGCGGCATCGGCGGCACGGGCGTGGCCTGCCCAATCGGCCTAAGTGTCAAGGTTTGAGAATCGAAGGCGGCGCTTTCTTCATAGCGCCGCCCCTTACGCTCAATACCCGATCTTGCTCAATTCCACGGTCAATTCCGGGATGGCCAGTTTGTAATCGGCCACCAGGCCGTAATCGGCGATCTGAAAGATCGGGGCCTCTTCATCCTTGTTGATGGCCACGATGACCTTGCTATCCTTCATCCCGGCCAGATGCTGGATGGCCCCGGAAATGCCGATGGCCACGTAAAGCTCGGGGGCCACGACCTTGCCCGTTTGCCCCACCTGGTAGTCATTGGGGGCATAGCCGGCATCGACGGCGGCGCGGCTGGCCCCGATGGCGGCCCCCAGCTTATCGGCCAACGGCTCGATGACGGCACGGAATTCCTCGGCCGAGCCGAGCGCCCGCCCGCCCGATACCACCCGCTTGGCCCCCGCCAATTCAGGCCGATCGGATTTGGCCAGCTCTTCGGAAACGAATGCCGATTTGAACGGGCCACCGGGCGTGGCCAGGGTTTCGATCGGGGCCTGCCCACCTTGCGGAGCGGGCTTGAAGGCGGTGGGCTGCACCGTCAGCACCTTTTTGCTTTCCAGCGATTCCACCGTCAGCAGTGCGTTGCCGGCATAGATCGGGCGCACGAATTGGCTGGGCGATAGCACACCAATGACGCTGGACAGCTGCATCACATCGAGCTTGGCGGCAATGCGCGGGGCGGCATTCTTGCCGTTGGTATCGGCCGCGAACAGCACGGCGTCATAGCCGCCCATCAGCGGCACGATCAGCGCCTCCATCGGCTCGGCCATCTGCTTGGCCAGGGTCGCACCATCGGCGAGCAGCACTCTGCGCACGCCGCTGATCTGGGCCGCGGAGGCGGCTGGGCCCTGGGCGTTATGGCCAGCCACTAGCACATCGACATCGGGGCTGATGGCCAAAGCGGCGCTGACCACCTTGGCGCACGCCTCTTTCAACGATTGGTTATCGTGCGCGGCAACAACAAGTACGGCCATTACAGCACCCCCGCTTCATTCTTGAGTTTCTCGACGAGATCGGCAGGTGTTTTGACTTTCACCCCACCCGCCCGCTTGGGCGGCTCCGAAACCTTCAACACCTTGAGGCGGTTGGCAACGTCCACACCGTAATCGCCGGGCGATTTCATATCGATCGGCTTTTTGCGGGCCTTCATGATATTGGGCAAGGAGGCATAGCGCGGCTCGTTGAGGCGCAGATCCACGGTGACGATGGCCGGCAGATCCAGCGCCACGCTCATCAGCCCACCATCG
Source organism: uncultured Caulobacteraceae bacterium (assembly GCA_964484435.1). Taxonomy (GTDB): domain Bacteria; phylum Pseudomonadota; class Alphaproteobacteria; order Caulobacterales; family Aquidulcibacteraceae. The sequence goes on along the minus strand of CAZAGL010000068.1, from coordinate 401 downwards.
ACCTCGCGGACCACCACGGCCTTGCCGCCTTCCACGCTGACGCGATACGCGAACGTGGCCTGGGGCCAATCCAGCATCGCCGCCAGCATCTGGCCCGTTTGGTTACAATCGTCATCGATGGCCTGCTTGCCGAGAAAGACCAATTCGGGTGTCTCGGCGGCCACGACCGCCTTGAGCAGCTTGGCCACGGCCAACGGCTCGATGTCCTGATCGACTTTGATCAAAATCCCGCGATCGGCCCCCATAGCCAAAGCCGTGCGCAGAGTTTCTTGCGCCTGTTCAGGCCCGATCGTGACGGCCACGATCTCCGTGGCGACGCCTTTTTCCTTGAGGCGCACGGCTTCTTCGACGGCGATCTCATCGAACGGGTTCATCGACATCTTCAAATTGGTCAGATCGAC
>CAZAGL010000067.1:0-10155 GCA_964484435.1 uncultured Caulobacteraceae bacterium | reverse complement strand
GGCGCGCGCGGGGGCCAATTCCTCCCCCTGGCCGAGATCAGCGGTAAAGGTGACGACCTCGCAGCCATAGGTTTCCTGCAGCCATTTCAGGATGATGGAGGTATCGAGGCCGCCGGAATAGGCGAGAACGACTTTGCGAACGGGGGGCGATTTGCTCATTGGCGCGCTATAGCTGGCGCGGGGCCGGCGCGCCACGGCAAATATGCGTGCGTTTCAGGCCGCAGGCTTGGCGCGCCGCTCAACCCGGAAGCGCGCCAGCGCCTGCTTGGCTGGGGTAAAATCGGCATCGAGCGCCAAAGTGCCTTGCAAATCGCGGTAGGCCCCGGCCAGATCGCCCTCCAGCTCCCGCGCGAGGGCCAGCGCATAGAGGCAGGGGGCCGGCTCGATACAGCCGGCGGCCTGGCCCAAGCGGATCTCGGAAATGGCAGTTTCGTACTCACCTTGACGCAGATACACCAAGCCGCGATTGACGCGCGCCTCGGCCAGGCCGGGCAATATGCCCTCGGCGGCGGCATAATCGGCCAGAGCGGCATCGGCATCGCCGCGCAGAATCTGCGCGATGCCGCGATTGACCAGGGTATGGGCCCGCTGCGCCGGGGTGAGCGCGTCGTCTTCCAGCGCGCGGGTGCAAATCCGCACCAGGGTGGAATCCCCATGGAGGCTACGCGCGCCCTGATAGCAGGCAAAGGCCAAGGTCGAGCCATAGGTGCTGGCGGCCGCCTTCGCCGCCGGCGCGTGGGCCAAAACCACGAAAGCGAGCGCCGCTATGGCCATCATGGCCCGCAGAATGCCGAAATCAGGAAAAATTGCGCGCATGCCGAGCCTCGCTGGAAACAGCCAAGAGATGCCCAGTCTACCGCAATTTCAAGCCAAGTGACAGACGCAAACGCCGCAAAAGCGCCCGATCAGGCCGCCGCGCCGCGCGCCTTATCGATCAGGCCCTTGAAGGCTTCGGGCTGATTCATGGCCAATTCGGCCATCACCTTGCGATCCAGCGCGATGCCAGCCTTGATGAGGCCGTCGATAAAGCGCGAATAGGTCAACCCTTCGGCGCGCACGGCCGCATTGATCCGCTGGATCCACAGCGCCCGGAAATTGCGCTTTTTCACCTTGCGATCGCGGTAGGCATATTTGCCGGCCTTCTCGACCGCGGCATTGGCGGTGCGGAAGGTGTTTTTGCGCCGGCCATAATAGCCTTTGGCGGCCTTGATCACTTTTTTATGGCGGGCGTGCGCGGTGACGCCCCCTTTAACGCGAGCCATGCTCTTTTTCTCCGTTCAGATCCGGCTCAATCGAGCCCGTAGGGAATCCACAACTTGACGCGATCGGCGTCAGGCTTGGCCAGCACCGCTGTGCCCCGGTTCTGCCGGATATACTTGCCGTTATGGCTGATCAGGCGGTGGCGCTTGCCGGCCACGCCATGCTTCACCAGCCCGGAAGCCGTGAGTTTGAATCGCTTTTTCACACCGCTCTTGGTCTTGAGCTTCTGCTTGGCCATTTTGCTCTCCACAGGCGCATGCGGTTAACACCGAGCGCCAAGCCTAGATGGCCGCCCCGGCATGGACCGGGCCGGGCGACCGAAGGGGGCGTGGCTAGCACACCCGCATGGGCTGGTCTAGGGGGTCGCGTGAAGCAGCAGGCGCAAAAATTCGGCGTCGCTCCATGTGCGGGTGCCAGCCGGGCGCTGAAGCGCGGCCAAGATGCCCTTTGCCTGGCGCACAACCACCAAGCCGCGTTTGCGCAACAGATAGAGCCGCTGATTGCCCGCGCCGGCGGCCATGACCACATCCTCATCGGCCATGCTGGCCCCATCTGCCCCGCTCAGCCCGGCGCGCGGCCCCGGGCCCACCAAGCCAGGCCGCAACAGCCACCAGCTCAACCCATAGCCAGGATTGGCCGCGCTGCCCTCAAAGCAGGCGCGCAGCACGGCCTGATCCGTGCCCTTGGCCCCGTCCAGCACATATTGCCCGAAGCGAGCCCAGTTTTCCGCGGTGAGGGCGCAGCCCTGCGGCATCAGGGGTTGGCCATCGGCCCCCCGCCGCCAAGACCCTATACGTGCACCGGCGGGATTCAGGACGCGCGCTTCCAAATAACCCAGGGGATCGGATTGGCTCCTCGCCGCCAGGAGTTTTCGGCGCATGATCTCACCGAATACCTGGAAGGCCACCGGCCCATAGGCGAAATCCGTGCCTGGCTTGTTGATCAAAGATGCGCGCACGGCCTCGGCATAGCTTGGGGCGCGCCCGATCTGCCCGCTTTGCAAGCCAGAAGTCAGCGAAAGCAAATGGCGCAGGCGAATTTCGGCGCGCGCATCGCCGCGCCACTCGGCGAGGGTGTCGGCGCATTTCTCATCGAGTTCCAGCAAGCCATCCTGGGCCGCCGCCGCCGCCATCAGGCCACAAAAGCTCTTGGTGCCGCTGGCCAATTCCCAGGCCGTCCGCACCGATCCGCCATTGGGATAATCGGCGAACAACACCTTACCCGCGCGCACAACCAGCAAGGAAACGCCCTGACGCATCGCAGAATACAAAGAAGCGGTCTCATAACCGGATGCGCCAAGCGCCCGGTTAGGAATAAGCAACGCACCCGCCGCACCGGCCAGCATCCCGCGCCGAGTAAACATGAAACCAAGCTCCTTGCCCAGACAACGCGCACACCGCCCCGTTTCTTCCCCGTGGCGCGGAAACGAAACCGGCAACGCAAAATTGCCATGGGCCGCTTCCTTGGCTAGGATCGCGGCATGAAAGCCATGCTGCGCGCCTGGGCCAAGGGTTTGTTGGCGATGTTCACGTCCCGCTTGGCCGGGGCCGTGCTGCTGCTGGGCCTATTGGCCTTCGGGGCCCATAGCGTGTTCGCGCCGGCCCGCCTGCCGCCCCTGGGCAGTTTGGGCCTGGAAAACCTGGGCTTGACGCAAGGGGCACGCGCCAATCCCCTGCCGATCGATGCCGATACGGCGCAGGCCGTGCGCGAAAGCGCGCGCGATGCCGTGCAATCGGGCCTGCCTTATCTGGAGGCCTATCTCGCCGGCCATCCCCAATCCATCCCCTGGATCAATCGGGCGCTGGCCGGCTTGGCGGGCGTGTTGCTGGCCGCCTCCATGACGTTACGCATGCTCAGCCCGCCCGCGCCTCAGCGTGGGGACATGACCATCACCACCTGACGGCCCTCGAAGCGGGGCTCCTGCTCCACCTTGGCCAAAGGCTCGAATTGATCGCGCATGCGATCAAGCAATTCCATGCCCAGATGGGTGTGCGCCAGCTCTCTCCCGCGGAAGCGCAGCGTGACCTTCACCTTATCGCCTTCTTCAAAAAAGCGCTCGATCATCCGCACTTTGACGTCATAATCATGATCATCAATGTTGGGACGAACCTTCACTTCCTTGATTTCCACGGCTTTGGCCTTCTTGCGGGCCTCGGCCTTCTTTTTCTGCTCTTGGAATTTGTATTTGCCGTAATCCATGATCTTGCAGACGGGCGGCACAGCTTGCGGCGCGACTTCAACAAGATCCAGCCCGGCTTCCTTGGCGGCTTCAAGGGCGGCGGCAATGGGCATTTCGCCCTGCTTTTCTCCCGCATCATCGATCAGCAGCACGCGCGGCGCGAGGATATCTTCGTTGATGCAGGGCCCATCCTTGGACGGGGGCGGCGCGTTCATGGGACGACGGGCTATGGTCTTCTCCTTTTGGTTGGCGGCTTGGCGGCCAGGAAGTGGCAAATCGGATGCTGCGCGCAGCATCCGATGCCTATATCGCCTGATCCTGCGCCGCGATCAAGCCAAGCGGTTCTGGGAAAATGCCCCGACATTGGAAAGCGCCTGTTCCACTTGGGCCGGATCGAGTTCAGCAAAATCGGGGGCCATGATGGAAAGCACCCCGCCCAGGCCGCGCGGCGCGACGCGATCGGGATCGGTATTGGCCGAAAACAGCACCACGCAGGGGCAGCCGGCGGCTGCCGCCAAATGCATGGGGCCCGTATCATTGCCCACGGCCCCGGCGGCGCGCTCGGCCAGGGCGGCCAGCTGGAACAGATCGGTGCGCGAGACGATGATCTTGGCCCGGCGCTCCTTGCTGGCGATGAGCGCCCCGATCTCGCGCTCATCGGCCCCACCGACGACGACGGGCATCAGGCCGCGCGCAGCGATGCGGCCGGCCAATTCGGCATATTTTTCGGCTGGCCAGCGTTTTTCGGGGTGGCGCGCCGAGGCACCCGGCACCATCAGCACATAAGGGGCCTTGATGCCGAAGAATTCGGGCTGAAGCCGCGGCGGATCGCGCAAGGCCCGGCGCACCCAGGAAACGCTGGGCAGCGGGCTGGGCTGGCCGTCTTCCAGCGCATAGCCGGCATAGCGCAATTGATCGAAATGGCGATCGAGCGTGTGCAGCGATTCCCGATCCGGATTGGCATGGGGGTGGGAACATCCCTGCGCCATGCCAGACCATAAAGGCGGCCAGGGCCGCATGGCCTGAAAGTAAAAGCCGGATCGATCATTGGTTTGCAGATCATAAACCACGTCAAAGCGCGCCGAACGCAGCCGGGCCAACAATTGCGCGGTCTTGGCCGCCTCGCCCGTGCGGCCATCGGCCTCGACAATATCGAAATAGGGGCAGGCATTGGCGAATGCCTCGAAGGCTTCCGTCGTCAGCAGCGTCACCCGCGCGCCAACATGATAATCCCGGATCATCTTGGCGACGCCCAGGGCCTGCACGAAATCGCCCAGGGCGCTCAGCTTGATGATCAGCACCCGATCGGCACGGGCCGGCGGCGGCGCGGGAATCTGATAGGGCTGGGCGATCTCACTCATATCGGGGCCTTGCTGATCAGGCCGCGGTACACATCGAGCGTGGCGCTTTTCAGACGCTCCTCCCCATAATTGGCCAAAACCCGCGCGCGCCCGGCTGCCCCCATGGCCGATCTCTGCGCGCGCGGCATATCCAAAATCTGTTCCAGGGCCTGGCTCCATTTCGCCACATCCCCCGGGCCGACAAGAAGGCCCGTTTCCCCATGAAGCACTGTTTCCGCCATACCGCCCAGATCGGAAGCGATCACGGGGATTTGCATGGCCTGCGCCTCGATGGCCCCGCGGCCAAAGGCTTCGGCCCGGGTCGAGGGGAAGACGGCGATCTCGGCCAGAGCCAAAGCAGCGGGCATATCCTCGACATGGCCAACCAGGGAAACCAACCCACCAAGGCCTTGGGCAAGCGCCAAACGCTGTAATTCAGCATGATAGGCGCTGTCATCGATCTCACCGACGAGGATGAGGCGCAGCCGGCCCGGCGAGCGGGCTTCCAGGCGGGCGGCCGCCTCGATCAGCACGCCATGGCCTTTCCAGCGCGTCAGCCGCGCGGGGAGCACAACCAAGGCGCGCGTGCAATCGGCCGGCACATGCCAGGCGGCGCGCAGCGCCTCGATCCGCCCGCGATCCACGGCCAAAGGATCAAATCGCACCAAATCCACTCCCCGCGGGATAACCGGCACCTTCGCCGGATCCACGGGATAGGTTTGCAAGATATGGGCCTTGGTGAAATTGGAATTGGCGATCACCACGTCGCCGCGCGCCATGATGCTGTTATAAAAGCGTTTCCACGGCGTTTGCGCCGAATACACGCCGTGATAGGTCGTTACCAGCGGCAGGCCCAAGGAGCGCGCGGCCGCCAAGGCGCTCCAAGCTGGGGCGCGCGATCTCGCGTGTAAAATCCGCACTTGGCGGAATTTGGCCAAATTGCGCAGCCTGCGGGCATTGGCCAGCATGATCAGCGGGTTTTTCGAATCGACCGGCAGGCGTATCAATTCGGCACCCGTGCGCGCCAATTCGCGCTCCAGCCGCCCGCCCCGGCTGACAACGATGCAGCGCCCGCCGGCCGCGCTCAAGGCGGCGGCGATTTCAATGGTCGTGCGCTCGACGCCGCCAACGTGCAGCGCCGGCGTGACTTGCATCACCGTGTGTGGAAACCCTGCCTGCATATCCAGGCGGTTGACCGATTTTGCGCCGCGTGTCCAGCTTGGCGCGCGGCCAAAAGCTGGGCCAACGAGGTGTTCGGCTCGCATTCTGTTCGTCGGCAGCCTATATTCCAGGAATCATCGAGGAAAAGATGGCCGCCCCCCCTTCCCCCCATGGAAAACTGAGCCCGCGCGCGGCCAGCGCCATCACCAATCGGGTGGCGCGCCTTTCGGTGGCTGTGGCCGTGCTGCTCATCGTGCTGAAAGGCATGGCGTATCTGGCCTCGGGCTCGGTGGCCATGCTGTCGTCGCTGGCCGATAGCGGGCTGGACATGCTGGCCTCCATCTTCACCCTATTGGCCGTGCGCTATGCGGCCGCCCCACCCGATGCCGAGCACCGCTTCGGCCATGGTAAGGCCGAGGCCTTCGCCGGGCTGATCCAGGGGGCCTTCGTGGCCATTTCGGCCAGCCTGGTGGTGATCGAGGCCTTGCACCGCCTGGCCAATCCCCATGCGGCGCAGGCCACGGGCTGGGCGCTGGCGGTCATGCTGATTTCCATGGGGCTGACATTTTCCCTGGTCTGGGCCCAGACGCGCGCGGTGCGCCAAACCGGCAGCCTGGCCACGGCAGGGGATCGGGCCCATTATCTCTCCGATTTCGCGGCCAATGGGGCTGTCATTCTCGGCTTGATCGGGGCCGGCTTTTTCGGCCTGACCTGGGCCGATCCGGCCGCCAGCCTGGCCGTGACCGGCTATCTTTTCCATTCCGCTTACACCATCTGGCGCGGCGCGGCCGATCATTTGATGGACCGCGAATTATCCGAGACCGAGCGCGCGGCCATCCAGGCCATCGTCCTCGAAGAGCCGGGCATATTGGGCGTGCACGCGTTGCGCACCCGCGCGGCCGGGGCCGGCGTGCATATCGAATTGCACGCCGATGTGCATGGCGAACTCACCGTGCGCGAAGCCCATGCCATCCTGGTGGGTGCCGAAGCGCGCCTCCATGCGGTTTATCCCGGTGCCGATGTCATCATCCACGCCGATCCCCATGAGGGCGCGCAGGCTCACGGCCAAGAATTGCATGCCAGCACGCATGCCCATAACTGAAGCCTTGCGCAGCCGGGCCCGTGTCTTGGGCTTTGATGCGATCGGCATTGCCAATACCACCCAGCCTTGGCCGGCCGAGCTGCAGCTGTTGGAATTCCTGGGTGCCGGCCATCATGGAGACATGGATTGGCTGGCCGAAACGGCACCGCGCCGGGCCCATCCCCAGGCCCTATGGCCCGAAGCGCAAAGCGCCGTGATGCTGGGGCTGAGCTATGCCCCCGGCCACGATCCCCTGGCCTTGCTGGCGGCGCGTGATTTTGGCCTGCTCAGCGCCTACGCGGCGCGGCGCGATTACCATGACGTGATCAAGGGCCGCCTCAAGCAGCTGGCCCATTTCCTCCACGGCGCGACCGGGCAGAGCGTCAAGGTGTTCGTCGATACCGCCCCGCTCATGGAAAAGCCCTTGGCCCAGGACGCCGGGCTGGGCTGGCAGGGCAAGCATACCAATCTGGTTTCGCGCACGCACGGCTCCTGGCTGCTGCTGGGGGCGATCTTGACGCAGGCCCATCTCCCCGCCGATCGGGCCGAAGGCGATCATTGCGGGCAATGCCGGGCCTGCCTCGATATCTGCCCCACGGGGGCCTTTCCTGCGCCCTATCGGCTCGATGCACGCCGCTGCCTCGCTTATCTGACGATCGAGCATAAAGGCCCCATCCCCAGCCAATTTCGCGCGGCCATGGGCAATCGCATTTTCGGCTGCGATGATTGCCTGGCCGTTTGCCCCTGGAACAAGTTCGCGCAGGCCAGCACGCAGGCCAAGATCGCCTTGCGCGCCGATCTGCTGCTCGCGCCGTTGGACGAACTCGCCCAGCTCGATGACGCCGCCTTCCGTGCAAGATTCGCCGGGACGCCGGTCAAGCGCACCGGGCGCGATCGGTTTATTCGCAATGTGCTGATGGCCATGGCCAATAGCGGCAATGCCGCTTTCGCGCCGATCGCTCAGGCGCTTTTGCGCGATAACGCGGCGCTGATCCGCGGCGCGGCCGTCTGGGCCTGCACACGCCTGCTTGACCCGGAGACCGTGTCCAGGCTCAAAGCACAATTCAGGGATCAAGAGCCGGACGAGGCCGTCCGCGCGGAGTGGGATGCATGGCCGGACGCGAAGATCATGAAGGGCGCGGTGCCCGCAAAGCCATCGCCCGCCTGAACAAGGATCTCGATACAATGGCCCGATCCAAGCGCCCGCCTCTGCTGCTGCGCGCCGCAATCTGGCTGATCGGAGCCGTGATCATCTTGCCCGTGGCCTGGGTCCTGCTGTTTGGCTTCGTCGAATCGCCGGGCACCGTGCTGATGGCCCAGCGCGCGCTGGGCGGGGAGAAGGTGCGCCATCACCCGGTCAAACTGGAGGCGATCTCCTCCAATCTGGTGCGTGCGGTGATCGCCGCCGAAGACAGCGGCTTTTGCGCCCATAGCGGCTTTGAAATCGAGGCCATCCAGGCCGCCTTGGATAACAACAAAAAGGGCGGCAAGGTGCGCGGCGGCTCCACCTTGAGCCAGCAAACGGCCAAAAACCTCTTTCTCTGGCCCGATCGCTCTTATCTGCGCAAAGGGCTGGAGGCCTATTTCACCGTCCTGATCGAAGCCTTTTGGCCCAAGCGGCGCATCATCGAGGCCTATCTCAACGCCGCCGAATGGGGCGATGGCCTGTTCGGCGCGGAGGCCGCGGCGCAGGCGCGCTTCGGCGTTTCCGCCAAGGATTTGACGCCGACGCAGGCGGCCAGGCTGGCGGCCGTGCTGCCCAGCCCCAATAAATGGCGCGCCGATCAGCCCGGCCCCTATGTGCGCAAGCGCAGCCGCGCCATCCTGGCAAGGGCCAATGCGCTGCGGGCCGGCGATCTCGATACCTGCGTATTGACCGGTGCGGAGGCGCAGGCCCGGCCCGAACCGGCACCCCGCCGGCGCAATGCGCCCCCCCTGGCCCCGCCGATCCTGCCGCCGCTCGAACCGGTTCCCGATGCGCTGCTCAGCGAGATCGAAACCAGCATCGCGCCCGATGTGGATGTGCCGGAACTGGACGGGATCGAAGCGGGCGGGGAAACGGCCGCACCCGCCGCACCGGCCGCGGCGGATGGGGCAGCGCCCCCCAGCGCCGATGGGAAAGCGCCCGCTTTGCCCTGATCCAGATTATGCGAGGCGGGCCGCCAGCGCCGCACACAGCGCCCGCGCGCCCTCCTCGGCATGGGCCAGATACAAAGCCGGCTCGATGGCTTCGAGCTCGATCAGCGCCCAAGAACCTTGCCCATCGCGCACCAGATCCACGCGGGCATAAAGCGGCTTGAGCGGCATGGCCGCCAGCGCCTGGACAGCCAAATCCAGCTGACTTGAACTCGGCGCATAGGCTTTGACCAAAGCGCGCCGATCATTGGCCAGCCAGCCTTCAGCGGGAGGGATTTTCCGCACGGCATGGGAAAATTTCCCGCCGAAATACAGCAGCGAGATTTCCCCCTCGGTTTCGATGGCCGGCAAAAACGGCTGGGCCATCACCGGCCCCTCTGGCGCGCCGATCAGATCGGCGCTGGACCAGGCATTGCGCCGCAAGCGGATGGTATTGCGTGAGCCGGCCCCGATCTGCGGCTTCAGCACCAATTCCGCGCAATCGAGGCCCTCGAAGGCGCGGGCCACAAAGGCTGGATCGGTGGACTGCGCCCAATGCGTGGCGATGCAACGCACGCCCAAAGCTTCCAAATCGCGCAGATAGGTTTTCTGGGAATTCCAGCGCACCAAAGCGGGCGGATTGAACACCAGCGTACCGGCCTGTGCGATGGCATCCAGGGCAGCGCAAAACGCCTCACGCCGTTCGGTATAATCCCAGCAGGAGCGGATCAGCGCCGCCGCGCAGGATTTGGCCCGCTGATCCTCCCAGCGCAGAATGACCAGTTTCAGCTCATTGGCCTCGGCGGCTGGCAACATGCGCGCATAATCGTGCATTTCCAGCTCGGGCAGGCTGCCTTCCGCCAGCGCCTGTCCGCGCCAGGAGGCCCCCGTCAAATAGGCAATTTCCTTCATGAATTGACCCCAACTCGGTGGCGCGCCTGAGCCATGGCGGCGCTGACGCTTCTCGAACCCCGCGCACTTGCCCACCGCGGAACTGGTGCGCCCGGCGGGATTCGAAC